>JAESRJ010000305.1 GCA_016764715.1 Kordiimonadaceae bacterium
TTTACTATTTACAAAATGATGAAGACCTCTGCCGGCACCAGTTAATTTACTCTCTCCTAATTGTCTCCAGCCACCTATTTTTTCTGGTGKGSSWWATNCKAARWSWARSGTWRTCACNANNTRKCSACNGAKAKSSMSCASYARKYSMWMCASCGNGTRWYASWTSCMSTCNCWAYTKWKGTSGNCRYRTTTACAGTATCAATTGTTAAAGATTTTGGAGACCTGGCTCCTCTGACAGAAGCGGACGGGATCTCCAATCAGGATACGTTAGGGTATTGATATTATTATATTTTCACCTCAACTTTCTTGATCTAAATTAAATATCAATCCGCTCAACCTCGTCAAGAGAGATATCCTCATCCCTTCGGTCATATAGCTGCGTTGTTTTAGGATCCGAATGGCCAGCAAGATGCTGCGCTATTTCCAGTCTGCCCCCTTTATTTCTCAAATACGAGCTGATGCCAGTTCCCCTGAAGGTATGGTTACAAATATCAGCTGAAATCTTCGCCTGACGCGCTCGTCTGCGAACCATATGCCAGCTCTGCGTCCGATCGAGCCTATTGCTCGTTAGCTGCCGGCTCTTATCCATTGCGCAGAAGAGGGGGGATGTATTGGGATCTCCCTCACCCAACACATCGATGTAGGCTCGTAAATGCTGTTCCAGAATATGGTGACACGGGATAGAAAGATGTTTCCCACCCTTTTCCTGCAAGTCCACCCATAACCGATGATCTTTCTCGTACACGTGTGAAACGTTCATCTGCACCGCGGCACTGACGCGTGCAAATGTATAAATCATCAAACTTATTAGCGCGCGGTCTCTAAGGCCGGCATGAATAGGCACTGATGCACCATCCTTGGTCTTTTCGATCTGTATCGTGTCCAGCAGCCGCCGAGCGTCAGCTGACGATAGCACCTTGGTCTTGCCGTGCCGTAGGCGCTCACTTTTGACCTTGACGGTGGCCGCAGGGCTCACAGACAAGATCTGATGTCGCACAAACCAATTGAACAAGCTTTTGACGGCCGCCAATCGTTGTTGAACCGTCGCGACCGCTAATTTCTGTTCAAGTGACCGTGCCCAGGCGGCAATATCCAATGTTTCAATATCGAGGATATCGCCTTTATCGCGCTGTTCCATCCATTTGAAAAACCCTTCGATCGCACGGCCGTAAGCTTCTCGCGTATTCTCATTGGCAATATTGGCGAAGAAAAACTCTTTGAACCGCGTTGACGTGTCTTCACCTGAAGCGGTGATAATTAACGGCACCAATATTTTCCGGCCGGAGTTTTTGAAGTCTATTTCTTGAAGATCGTTCATGCAGGATAGCAATAAGTGGAAAATACCAGTCACACAACATAATTCACATTATGTTGTGTGACTAAGAGTCGCTGATGCAGAATAAAAACCAACTAAATTCGAAGTCATCCAGAGCTTTACAGTAAAATCTCTTTTCTCTTTTGCTCCCATGAAATAGAAAAAGAATAACTGAAGCATACGAGACGTATATGTATAAAGATCAAGTCATATTCCTAGTCATGGGGATGATAGCTGGGACGTTCCTCGGTGGATCAATATTTCTGTGGGTTTTCGATTTCTATGAAATTGAAGCAAGCGCAATTGTTGAGGGTGGCTCCACGTTATTGGCCGCGATGTTGGCCGTTTTTGGCATCGGCTGGCAAATGTCTAAAGCCCGTTTGCAAGATCGTGAAAATCATCAATACCAAATACTCTATAAACACCGCAGCGAGTTTCGAGATCTGAGACATGCTCTGTGCGACCGACAGCAGCTGATAACACTGGCTTACTACAATAGGCTCCGCTGACAGAAGCGGGCATAAGGTCCCATAAGTACATGTTAACGCGTTGATATTATTGTATTTCCCCCTTAACTTTTTCTGAAGAGCTGCTGCTTCTTTCCAGGGTTGTATTTAGCCTAATTTCAGAGCCAATATCCGGGACATATCAAAGCCACTGTCATTAGCAGCATATCGAGTAAAGTCGTATTCCCCCATCAAGTTCACATGTTTCCAGATCACAACCGAACCGCCCGTAATAGAGATCACCATTTCACGTCTTGTTGTGCGATCACTGATGTTGGCAAGAAGTTGCGATAGATACAGATAGTTCCATAATACAATCGCATTTTGTATTAACACTTTGCAGGCAACAGCAATTTCCTGTTCTTCGAGGTTTGCGACCTGTATTTCCTGATTGCGGGCAAAGAAAACAGCCTTGGAAAAGCGATTTGACGCTTCAATCTTGTTTAGCTGTTTTTCTACACGCTGGCGCAGAGTAACGTCACCATAGTACGTCAGGATATATTGGGTTTTGATTATACGCCCAAACTCCTTCAAAGCCTGGTACAAAGGGTGATCTTTAGCATAAGAGCCGAGACGCTTGAACAATTGTGACGCGCTGCTGTATTTCAGTTTGATTGTCGCCATAAACCGCAAAATGTCGTCCCAATTGTCTAATATCAGTTTTTGTTTGATTGTCCGGCTGGGTGTAATGGCATAACCCCGGTTTTTGTAAGTTGCTGGATTGGAAAAGCCATATATCTTCTGGCGGGCAATGTTTTTCAATCGAGGAGCAAATGCAACGTCAATCATATGAGTTGCAGTGAAGATTGATTCAGTAAATCCGTGAGTATCTGTTGAATGGATGTCACTGCGGATAACCTCGTTTTGTAGCAAACCGTCAATAACATAGGCAGCTTCACGATCAGAGGCGCTGATAACAGTTGAGTGAAACAGCACATGGCGTTCATCAATGAAGGTGTATAGGGTTACTCCCTTGTCCCGGCCAAAATATTTGAAGGAATAGTTGGCGTGGAGGGAGGGGACAGCAACAGTCACTTTACGGCCGTCACTACTGGTGTGCAACTCCTCTGGATATTTCTTAAAGGCACCGGGTAAGGCCAATTTATCAATCAGGGTCAGTATTCTCGTATTGGCATCCTGTATATTCGTTAACGTAAAACACCAGTTCACAGTGTTGCGCAAGTGGTTGGCATTAATACCTATCGATATATGGGCAAGCTTTTCAATGCCAATATTGCAGCCATTGCCAATGATGCCAGCCAGTATGGTATCTGGAACGGGCTTCAACTTGCTGTGTTTGTGGCTGATATGTTTAAAGCAATGCACAAACTCACTGGTGCGATTGATGTCTTTCAGGATTTGAAGGACCGGCACATGAGCAGCTTCCGGCAAGAGGTTGGAAACATATTCATCCTCACTGGAATCAGTGCCCGGTGTTTTTATTTTGATCTTTCCTTTCTCATCTATGGTCAGGAGAGGGTTTTTGCCTGCAGAATAATTTTGGTTAACCGTTTGGTATTCCTGCTCCAGTATCTGCTTCAAATTCCGCAAATAAGCTGTACCGTTAGCAAACTTTGATAAACCAGCGGCATTTAACAGACTTTCCCTGTCACGTTGCCACTGAGCGGCAGGGATTAGATAATCCTGTATAGCCCTATAGCGGTAGGTATATTTTAGATTGAGTTTGCCCGCCTTTATAGCATCAAGCGTCGCACCAAATAACAGTATTTTGTACAGAGAAGTACGCAGAGACCCACCATTAGTGACAACCTCCTGCTCATTCTCTGCCAGAAAATTCATAATTGGTTTTATGCCTACATGGCCATCCGTTTCAGCAAAATGCTCAATCGCTTTAAGCAGGCTAGGATCAGATGAGGCTTCACAGAAGACCAGACACTTGAGCACAGAGGCGATTTTCCGTTGCAGGCTGAGAGATTGTTTCTCAAGCATATCATAATAATCCAGGTTATGGCCTTCCTGATGCAACGCTTTTTCAAACCGCAATAGCTTATGTTTTTCCAACTCGGTTTGCTGGGCTTCATAGTCGTTAATCAGTATCTCGATCTTCTCAATTTTCTCATGAGGGGTGAGGGCAGGGGACTGTCTGACAATGTTGATAATTCCAGCCAGCAATAGCTTTGAATGCTTGTGTGCTTCGCTCAGTGCTTTGATGGCCTGCCGCTTTTCAGCCTTTGTTGCCTTATCCTGGGACCTCAATTTGGCATTGACCGTGTTTATTGCGGAGCGAACACATTTCATGAAAATATCCACCAGCGTATCCTGCCTCATAAAATACTGATGTCGGATAAAAGCCAACAAATACAGGTAGGTTTTGTTGCGGTCAGGAAAATCGAGCAATTGGGACAGTTTGGCTTTCTGAACCCAGGTCGCATAATAAACTGTCGCATGATCCGTAAGCTGAAGCTGCTTGATCAATGGCTGAAAGTGATGGAAATGGCCGGTAAAAACCGTGCAGGCTTCCACATTCTTCTTAATGTCCTTTGCGCGCAGGGAATGCTGCACTGTCTTCAGGTGTGTCAACTGGCTTTGCCTGGATGCTGGTAGTAACGCCAGCATTCCATCAAGTTTTGAACGATCTTCCGGAGTTAGCTGTGCATCAAGGGTTTGAAGGATGTTGGTCTCAAAATGATTAAAACTATCGGTGATGATTATTGTCAGGTGACTACTGGAAGGTATTTCTATTTTTTGTTGCCAGCAAAAATCCACAACAGCCATAAATAGTTGCTTGGGATTCAGTTGTTGTTTAACCAACAAATGGGTCTGTTCAATGATATAATTTTCTTGAGCGCTGTCGAGAGGTTGCCATCCATATAAGCCAAAAATTTGCTGTGCGTGACGGGTTCGTGTAGATTTTGGATAGTCAGCAAAACTAATAGTCTTTTTGATGCCAAGCTGCTGTTTTACATGCTTAATATCTTTGATTCTGAATTGTTCAGGGGTAAAAAATTTGCCGCTATATTTTAAATAACCCAGTTGAAGTATAAACCCGACTTGACGAGCTACACCACGAAGGGTCTTCGCTAAGGTATGGGTATCATGGGTTAATGTAAAATACGTTGCTCGTTCTTTCTGATTGAAGGCAGGAGGGCTATCAAACTTCTTCTTTTCCGCGGGTGACAGGAAATCAAGACGAGACATAAAAATGATCCTTTTAGTTGGAGTATATTTGCTTTACAACCTTATAAAAGTGATTAGAAATATAATCACGTTATTTGTAAAGGGGCAAATACTTGACACAAAAACCGCAGAACCGTCGGGCACCTCTGCCTTGTTTTGACACGATGAAAACAATCAAGGAATGGACGGTGCCTGTTGCCTTGAACAAACAGCAGACTGAAGACTTTGCTATCACCGTTCAGTTCCTGAGCCAT
This sequence comes from Kordiimonadaceae bacterium, assembly GCA_016764715.1. Classification (GTDB taxonomy): domain Bacteria; phylum Pseudomonadota; class Alphaproteobacteria; order Sphingomonadales; family Kordiimonadaceae; genus Kordiimonas. The sequence continues at coordinate 5,214 of JAESRJ010000305.1, forward strand.
TATGTTGGCAGTACAGGTACCTTCAACACTTACCGACGGGAAACAGAGCGGCTATTACAGTGGTGCTGGCATATTGCCATTAGGAATATTGGTGAACTTGGGCGAGAAGACATGGAAGATTTTGTTCACTTCTGCCAGAAGCCCCCAAAAGCATGGATTGGCCTTAAAAAGCCAGCACGGTTCCAGAAAATGGATAGCGAACGTGTACCTAACCCTGAATGGCGGCCTTTTGTGGCCACAGTGTCCAAGGCTGACTTCAGGCAAGGTAAACGACCGGATAAAGCAGAATACGCCCTGTCTGATGGTGCTATCAAGGAACTGCTAGCCATCCTGAGCAGCTTCTTTAACTATCTGCTGCAAGAAGACTATATCTACAGGAATCCCATTGCCCTGATCCGGCAGAAAAGCAAGTTTATTCAGAAACGACAAGGGCCACCGAGAATACGTCGGTTAAGCCAATATCAATGGCGCACAGTGATTGAAGCAGCTGAAGCCATGGCAGATGAACATCCGGAGCGACACGAGCGAACCCTGTTTATGATGTCTGTGCTTTACAGCATGTACCTGCGTATCTCCGAGCTTGCTGCCAGCGATCGTTGGACGCCTACCATGAATGATTTTTATCGAGATCAGGATGAACTTTGGTGGTTTACCACCCAGAAAAAATATTTGAGGTGGCTTCATGGGGTAAATATATTTATCGCTCTGATATTGAACGTCATAATTTTGAGCGGAAAATTAAAAATGAAGAAAGTGGAATAAAATATTTTATATACAGTAGTCAATGGTTGGCATCTTTGTACGTGGTTATAGAAGGCTGGTATAGCCTAAAAGAATCAGATAAAGCAATAAATGAGCTTCTATCAGTATATGAAGACTATGTTCTAACAATAAAGCGCTGTAGGAATGCTGTTTACCATTACCAAAAAGATATTCTAGATAAAAGAGTAGAAAAGGCAGTTAGCGAACAAGAAATTACGACATGGGCTGGTGCGTTGCTGGATGAGTTTATTAGATTCTTGTATATATACCCTTTTAAGGCGCATGGTGTGAGTGAAGAATCTTTACATCTGCAAAAAAAATATTTGGACTTAGTTGGGTGGGTTCCCAAAGAGGCTGGGTGGGTAATGTGGTATGAAACATACATTTCTATTTTTCAGTATTACGAGGGTAGCAATTCTAGTCTTTTAAAACGAACGCCTGAGAATGATAAAAGTATTGAGGCTACGTTTAAAAAATTGATAACTATCAGAGCAAATCCATACATTTCAATGTTGTCACGTATAAAAGCCAATGCATAACAAGCGCAGTAGAGCCGGACAGGCCTCCGCAACGTTTCGTTTGTGCTTTGGTAGCACAAGCCTCAATGTATGAAAATGCTGGCGGTGTCCCCAGCTTGATTGCGGTACATCAAGATTCCTCAGGCAAGGCAAAAGCCCTT
>JAESRJ010000098.1 GCA_016764715.1 Kordiimonadaceae bacterium
TACTATGAAGACCCTGCCGTGGACGGCAGCCGGCCTGGCCGCTTTTACGCTAACCTTTACGATATCAAAGCAACGCCCAAATACGGGATGCGGGCGCTGACGTACCACGAAGCAGTGCCTGGTCACCACTACCAAATCGCCCTTCAGCAGGAAACAAAAAGCCTGCCGTGGTTCCGGAAATATGCAGGCTACACAGCCTATGTTGAGGGCTGGGCGCTATACGCAGAACGTGTCGCCCTTGAAATGGGTTTTCAACCGACAAACCTTGATAGAATTGGTGCCCTCCAATCTGAAATGTTCCGCGCGGTGCGACTGGTGGTGGATACCGGTATTCACGATAAGCGTTGGACCCGCGAGCAGGCGATTAAATATATGGCGGATAATACCGGTATGGCGATCAGTGATGTGACATCTGAAATTGAACGCTACATTGTTTGGCCGGGGCAGGCGACGGGCTATAAAATCGGCCAACTTACGCTTTTGAGGCTCCGCGATGAAGCGCGCGAAGCCCTTGGTGATAAGTTTGATATTCGTGCCTTTCATGATCTTGTTCTCACGGGCGGCGCAGTGCCGCTAACAGTGCTTGAAGGCCTGGTGAAGAATTACATCGCCAGCCAAAAAGCGTAATTTCAGACCCTTTTACAGGTACCGCTTTTTGACGGTTTTTGCGCCGTCTTCTGGTGGGTGCCCTAGCATGACTATTGCCTAACCAAACGGCGGTGTCTTATATACCGGCAATAGAGGGAAATTTAACCATTCCAGCCCTAGACTAGATCGCAGCTATCTGTGGGGCAGCCAATATTGGAATGAAGCCAACTGTGGTATACTTAGGCATCAGGAAAAATCAGGAAGATACGGCTGACGCCGTCCGGGCAGAGATGGACATTATCGCTGTGCGTTATCTCAGTGTAATGACATTGCTCTTCGCTTTTTTCTATGGCTTACGCGGCGTCAGCTACTATTTTAACTTCCCGAACGAGGTATCGCTGTTGCTCGCATTTCCAGCATGGCTAAGCGCTATGTTGTCCTTGGCGTTATATTTCTATAGCAAACGCGCCGCACTCGCTGGACTAACACTGGATTTGGCGGTGTTGATGTTAGGCATTCTGATCATCTTTAATGTGTATTGGAACTTTTACCTGACGGGCAGTCAGGCGCAGTTTGTATTGGCTACTTTTGCTCTAATATTCTTTGGTCTGGGCACCACAACCGCTTGGGTGTGGGTTTCACAAGTAACGCTAGGCGTCGTCGGATATGCTTGGGCGGCAAGCCAAACTTCCTTTGATAACTGGGTGTCTGTGGTTACGATAATTTTTGCAGGGGTTGTGCTCTCGTTTCTTGCCTTTATGTCGCGGGCGCCGATTATTCGTCAGCACGTGAAACTGGAACTAGTCCTCAAAGAAAAAGCCCAACGCTTGCGGGACGCGAACGAGGCCAAGGACCGGTTCGTGGCTAACCTGACTCACGAACTCCGCACCCCAACGACGGGCGTGATCGGCATGATGGAACTGTTGGCGGATACGCGGCTTGACGGTGAGCAGCGCAGAATGCTGGCCAATGCCCGGATGAGCGCAGGATATTTACTCACCGTGGTGAATGATATTCTTGATTTTGCAAAACTAGGTGCCGGAAAAATTGAGCTTAAGGAAGTTGGCGTAGATTTGATCCGAGTGTGCACGGATACTGTCGCGGTTTTTGAAGCGCAAGCAAAGGAGAAAAACCTGGCGCTCGTATTAGTCCTGCCGCGATTTGAAAATCTAATTGTGATGGCGGACGGTGTGCGTATTGGCCAGATACTTCTGAACTTTATCAGTAATGCGGTGAAGTTTACCGACAAAGGGCAAGTGGAAATACGGCTTGAATGGTTGGCCTCAAAAGAGGGCGGCTATGCCAAGTTCGCCGTTACAGACTCAGGTATTGGCATCGCGAGCGAACACGCAGAGCGATTGTTTAGGCGATTCGAACAAGCGGATGACGGAAGAACCAGAACGGTGAAAGGCACAGGCCTGGGCCTAGCCATTTGCCGCGATCTTGTGGATTTGATGGGCGGCACCATTGGTGTCACCAGCGAGTGGGGAAAAGGGTCCTGTTTCAGTTTTCAGATTGGCTTGGTCACCGCAGAAGAGGTGGAAGAAGGCGAAACGTCCAAACAGTGCGCCGAGATTATTAAAGGACCTATGCCGCTTGCTCCGCTAGAGGCACTTGCCCTGGAAAACGCAAAAGGCGCAGACTCCGGTGCAGGAAAGTTTCGCGCACTTTTGGCTGAAGATAATCCGGTCAATCAGGCGCTCATCGTTCGGCTGCTCGAAATTCAGGGCTTGGCCGTCACCCTTGTCGGGAACGGCGAGGAGGCTATCGCCGCCATTGATGAAGCCGAAGTGCCCTTTGATATTGTTTTTATGGATGTGCAAATGCCAGTGATGGATGGGATAAGTGCAGTGCGTATTATAAAGCTCCGAATGGCACGGCCTCCCCCTATTGTGATGATCACGGCAAACACTCTCGAAGACCATGTTGAAGAGTACGCGAGAATAGGTGTTTCGGCAGTTATTGGAAAGCCGATTGACCGCAAAAAACTGGCGGCCGTTATTAGGGAAATAACCGAACCAGACGAAGAGGCCGATTTAGCCGTTTAAAGGCCCGGTTTCCCTTGACTTGGAGCGCAGGGTTGCATACATAGCCCTCAACTTCATCGGAAGAATAAATTTGAATGTGCCTTTAAGGTTTTGCCCTAAGGTACCCACCAGTTAGCGAGTTTCGCCCACTGGTGACAGTCTGCTTTGTTTTCCCGATCTACTTGGTAACATGTTGAGTTTGAAACGTTTTCAGCCACGTTTAAAAGGATAAGCGCACATATGTTTGATAGTCTTTCAGACCGCTTAGGCAGCATTTTTGATGGCCTTAAACGTCGGGGTTCTTTGAAAGAATCGGATGTTACAGCTGCAATGCGCGAAGTGCGTATTGCGCTTCTTGAGGCTGATGTTGCCCTGCCTGTTGTAAAAGATTTTATCAAACACGTTCAAAAGCGTGCAGTTGGTGCTGAGGTACTTAAGTCAGTAACGCCTGGCCAACAGGTCATCAAAATCGTTAATGACGAACTTGTTGCTATGCTTGGTTCTGATACCAGCACCCTCAATACTATTGGTGTTCCGCCGATAGCCATCTTAATGGTTGGTTTGCAGGGATCTGGTAAAACAACCACCACGGCCAAGATCGCCAAGCGCCTGACCGAGAAAGACAAAAAGAATGTCTTGATGGCGTCATTGGACGTACGCCGCCCCGCCGCGCAAGAGCAATTGAAAATTCTTGGTGAGCAGATTGGTGTTAAAACACTGCCGATCATTGAAGGCCAGATGCCTGTTGATATTGCCAACCGCGCAATGAATGCAGCGCGCCTTCAGGGCATTGACATAGTGTTGCTGGATACAGCGGGCCGTATGCACCTTGATCAGGCGCTGATGGCTGAGTTGATTGCTGTTCGAGACGCTACCAAGCCAATAGAAACCTTGCTCGTGGCGGATAGCCTGACCGGCCAAGACGCCGTTAATGTAGCGAAAGAATTTGATGAGCAGGTCGGGATTACCGGCGTGGCTCTTACCCGGATGGACGGTGATGGGCGCGGCGGTGCGGCGCTTTCCATGCGGGCGGTTACGGGCAAGCCCATCAAGCTTGCGGGTACTGGCGAGAAACTAGATGCGCTCGAGGACTTTCATCCTGAGCGCGTTGCCAGCCGCATTCTTGGCATGGGCGATGTTGTTAGCCTTGTTGAAAAAGTTGCGGAGACCATTGATCAGGAAGACGCTGAGAAAATGGCCAAGAAAATGGCCAAAGGCGAATTTGATCTGAACGACCTGCGCACGCAGTTGCAGCAGATGTCCAAAATGGGCGGCATGAAAAGCATCCTCGGTATGTTGCCGGGCATGGGCAAACTTAAAGGCGCGATGGGTGCTGGGCTTGACGACAAAATGTTCAAGCGTCAGGAAGCGATCATTTCTTCGATGACACCGCGAGAGCGGGTGAAGCCGAAGATGATCAACGCGTCGCGGAAAAAGCGCATTGCAGCGGGCGCTGGTATGGGCGTACCGGACGTGAACAAGCTTCTTAAAATGCACATGCAGATGTCCAAAATGATGAAAAAAATGGGCAAGATGGGCAAAGGCGGCAGGATGCCGCAAATGCCTGGCATGGGTGGTATGGGCGGCCCTGGCGGCATGCCCGGCATGGGGGGCGGCATGCCTCCCGGTTTTGATAAATTATTTAAGTAATTCAACTAACTAACTTGAGAATAATCCCAAATGGTTGGGATTCTGAAAGGAAACTACAATGGCACTATCAATTCGTTTGACCCGTGGCGGCGCTAAGAAACGCCCTTACTACCGTATCGTAGTGGCTGACAGCCGCATGCCGCGTGATGGTCGTTTCATCGAAAAGCTTGGCACATATAACCCAATGCTTCCTAAAGGCGACGAAAAGCGCGTAATCTTAATTGAAGAGCGTATCAAGCATTGGATCGGTGAAGGCGCACGCCCTTCTGACCGTGTAAGCCGCTTCCTAGAAGCAGCTGGCTTGGCTGAAAAGAAAGTTCGCAGCAATCCAATCAAAGGTAAGCCGGGCCAGAAAGCTCTCGACCTTATCGAAGAGAAGAAACAGAAAGCTGAAGCTGCTGCCGAAGCCGCTAAAGAAGCCGCTGCAGCACCTGCAGAAGCTCCRGCTGAAGAAGCTGCTGCAGAGTAAACCGCTGCACTGTTTTTCGAGCTAGATAGGCGGCGTGCTGAGCATATCAGGACGCCGCTTGTTCGTATTAGATTACAGTTTAGGGCGCGCGAATGGCACAGGACCAAAAATCACTAGGGCAGAACCAGCTACGTCAGGTTGGCGTTGAGGGTGACTGGRTTTGTGTTGGRGCGCTGGCMGGTACGCACGGYGTACGCGGCGATGTRMRGCTGCGRTCSTTCACTGAAAACCCTGCTGCWATCTTCAAATTGAAAGATTTRCGRCAAGGSCCTGATGGCCCMGYGGCMGCGCTSAAAAAAATCMKSMYYRWTRAMGAYGRYKWCRWYGWKCATGTGGCGGGCTACGAGACACCCGAAGCGGCAAAAGCCTTGAACGGTAAACAGTTTTATGTTGCCCGCTGTGAGWTGAAGGCCACSAGTAAAGACGAGTTTTATCTGGCTGACTTGATTGGCTTGAAAGCGATTGACAGCGCCGGCGARGAGCTTGGAYTCGTTTGCGCTGTAGAGAATTTCGGCGCGGAGGACCTGCTCGAACTRCAGCTTTTGGAGCCTGTRAAAAATCTTGGCCGCAATGTGTTTATTCCGTTTCGGCTAGCACTGGTGCCTGATGTCGATGTGGCCGCRGGYCATGTGGTGATAAATTTCGCTGATTGGCGCGAAACGCARATTAGCGAACGCGACGGTGACGGTGCTGAAGRTATTGAWAATAAAGAGGAAAATTCATGAACCCTCTATTCACTGCGCAGTTGTTGACCATATTCCCCGAGATGTTCCCCGGCACCCTAGGCCAATCGCTTGCAGGCAAGGGATTAGACGCTGGTATTTGGGCGCTGAAAACGCTGGACATCCGCGATTTTTCGAGCGATAAGCACCGCTCAGTGGACGATACCCCCGCGGGCGGTGGCCCGGGGATGGTAATGCGCGCTGATGTGTTAGGGAAAGCTATTGACGCAGCAAGCGAAAATGCCGGACCTGATTGGCCCCTTGTTTATATGAGCCCACGCGGTCGCCGCTTTGAGCAGGCAGACGCGAAAAAGTGGCACAAGGCAGGCGGTGTGACGATCTTGTGTGGTCGTTTTGAGGGCGTCGATGAACGCGTTCTTGAAGCGCGCGGGGTCGAAGAGATTAGCGTTGGTGACTTTGTGCTATCRGGYGGYGARCCYGCWGCSATGGTTATGTTAGACGCGGTGGTGCGGYTGYTGCCYGGKGTGATGGGYGCRAACGCRACGCTGGAYGAAGAAAGTTTTGAGAACGGGCTTCTCGAATATCCGCACTATACCAGACCAGCGGTTTGGGAAGAGCGGGAGATCCCGGAGGTGCTAACTAGCGGGCATCACAGAAAGATCGCCGAATGGCGGCACGCTAGAGCAGAAGAGATGACCCGTATACGCCGGCCAGACCTCTGGTCGTCCTATGTGCGGGCAAAAGATAAATAGGTTAAGAGACATGAATATTCTTCAAAAGCTCGAACAAGAGCAAATTGAAAAAATGACTGAAGGTAAGGAAATTCCTACCTTTGGTGCTGGTGATACGCTGCGTGTGAGCGTGAAAGTTCGCGAAGGCGACCGTGAGCGTTTGCAGGTATTTGAAGGCGTTTGTATTGCGCGTTCAAATAAAAGCATCAATTCAAACTTCACTGTACGTAAAATGTCATACGGCGAAGGTGTTGAGCGGGTATTCCCACTTTACGGTCCTGTTGTAGATCACATCGAAGTTGTTCGCCGCGGTAGAGTACGTCGTGCGAAGCTTTACTATCTCCGTGACCGTACTGGTACATCAGCTCGTATTGCTGAGAAAACAGACTATCTGCGTAAAAAGAAGTAATTTTGAAATAATATTTCAAAATTACTTCAATGTATGGTAAATGTTTAAAAATATTTCTGTTTTCT
>JAESRJ010000306.1 GCA_016764715.1 Kordiimonadaceae bacterium
ATCTGGACGTACGGCGCTATGACGCGTCTGGTGAGCAGGTCGGTGATACCTTTCGTTTGCCGGACATATTTTTGTCGACCGTTAATGTGGTGGACGGCGTTCAATTGCCATCCGGCGATATCGTGCTCTACTGGGACAACGGCAACGACGGCGATGGACATGCGATCAATATGCGGATGTTTGACGCCGATTTAAATCCAATAAGCGATGCAGTTATAGTTAATGTAGAAACGCTCGATCACCAGTGGCTTCCGGATGTAGCCGTTCTTTCAAACGGGGGGTTCGTCTTTACCTGGTCAACTTTTGCGCAAGATGGCCGCATCGACGATGTTTCCTACCGCGTTTATGACGCCGACGGCAACGCAGTCACGGACGAAATTCGCATCGACCAGAACGCTTTACACCATCAACGWTACCCCAGTGTCACAGCACTTGAAGACGGCGGATTCGCAATTGCATGGAATACCAGTACAGACCGTATTCTCGGGCAACAATTTGACGAAGTAGGCAATGCGGTAAGTGGCATCGAGAGATTGGTTGATACCGACGAATCCTATTTGTYTAATTTTCCTACCYTGATCCAAGGGCCTGAYGGCTCGGGTTTGCTTGCCTGGGGCGACGGCGGCCGTGATATTGTAACGAGCCCAGTGACATTCATTGTGGAATATACCGCCACCAACACAGCAGACGAAGCTTTAGGCAGTGCTGAAGACGATTTGCTTCTTGGCTTGGGTGGTGATGACACGCTCATGGGCCGCGATGGCGATGATACGCTCGTTGGTGGCTTAGGCGCTGATTTACTTAACGGCGGATCCGGTAACGACACCATATCTGCTGGCGCGGGGGATGACTTGGTGTCGGGCGGCGAAGGTGACGATGCCCTACTGGGAGGTAACGGTGCAGACCAACTATCCGGTGACGAAGGCGCCGACTCCCTGAAGGGCGAATCCGGTGCGGATGAACTTAGGGGTGGCACGGGCGATGACACACTATATGGCGGAGACGGCAACGATTTCCTGATCGGGGGTGCTGATAATGATATTCTTAGTGGTGGGAACGGCGACGATTTCATAGCTGGTGGTGCTAATAATGATAATCTTAGTGGCGGTGCTGGCAATGATACTCTTGATGCTGGCGAAGGGTCAGACACCGTAGAGGGCGGCGATGGAAGTGATCTGCTATACGGTGGGGCGCAGTCCGATGTGCTCTCAGGCGGTAATGGCGATGATAGTCTTTCCGGCAATGATGGCAACGATACCCTCTCAGGCGGTGACGATAACGACAGCCTATCCGGCGTAAGCGGAAAGGACCTGCTCTTTGGTGACGCCGGAGACGACACGTTGTCAGGCGGCGGCGGCCGCGACACGTTATACGGCGGAGACGGCAACGATACGCTTGTTGGTGACAACAGCGAGGACAGCCTCTTTGGCGGTAACGGTGACGACCTTCTGGACGGCGGTGCTGTGGCTGATGTGCTCTCGGGCGGTAACGGCGACGACACCATAATAGGCGGCACTGGCTTCGATACACTCACGGGCGATGCCGGCAACGACAAGCTGTTGGGCGGGGTCGGCAATGATCTGGCTGACGGCGGGGACGGCAACGATACACTCACGGGTGATGAGGGCGACGATGTCTTACTTGGCGACGAAGGCAATGATAATCNTTTCGGCAATGACGGCAACGATACGCTCTCAGGCGGTGACGATAATGACATCCTATCCGGCGAAAGCGGCAAGGACGTGCTCTCTGGTGACGCCGGAGACGACTCGCTTTCGGGCGGCGGCGGCCGCGACTTGCTAAACGGCGACGACGGCAACGATACCCTTGTTGGTGGCAACAGCCAGGACAGCCTTTATGGCGGTAGCGGAAACGACCTTCTGGACGGCGGCGCTGTGGCTGATGTGCTCTTGGGCGGCAACGGCGACGACAGGCTGATAGGTGGCACTGGCTTCGATACACTCTTGGGTGGCGACGATAACGATACCCTCAGGGGCGACAGCGGCGACGATGTGTCATCGGGTGGTGACGGCGATGATCAGGTGTTTGCAGGGGCCGGTGACGCAGGCGATGATATTGCCGTCGGCGGTACGGGTAATGACATTCTTGGCGGTGCTGCTGGCAATGACTTGCTGATTGGCGGCACAGCAGGTACTGCGTTCGCTGGCTTGGGCGATACTGGCGGCCTTGATCAGGAAGCCGGCGTTGACACGCTCTTTGGCGGATCGGGAGACGACACTCTGATTGGCGGCAATTTCAATGATTTGAACGCTAACGGTCGCTATGACACTGGCGAAGCGTCCCTAACGAGCAACGGCGCAACGGTCGCCTTCGGTGGCACAGGAAATGATGTAGTCACCGGCGGTGCCGGCGGGGACGAGCTTGGTGGCGGCGCAGGAAATGATAGTCTTGAAGCCGGGGCTGGTGATGACACTCTTTACGGCGGTAAGGGCGATGCGGATGTGGTTGGCCTTAATGATGTGCTGGACGCAGGCGATGGGAATGACATCGTCTTCGGGGCAGGCGGCGACGACAGCATCATCGGCGGCGGGGGCGCGGATACGCTCTTTGGCGGGGGCGGAGACGACACCATTGAGGGCGGCGCGGGCGCGGACGAGATATTCGGCGGGTCTGGCAATGATATGCTTTCTGGCGGCACAGGAGCAGACACCTTCGCGTTCCGTGCCGGTGGCGGCGACGATACCGTCAGCGACTTCAGTGTGGCAGAGGACACCTTGCTGCTATCCAACGCAGCGACAGACTTCACCGACGTTGCCAGTGTGGTTGCCGCAGCGACAGATACGGCTGGCGGCCTGCTGATCGACCTCGGCAGTGGGGATAGCTTGCTGCTGACAGGGCTAACCACCGCAGATATTGATAATCTGAATTTGGTATTTTAGGAGCATCCATTCTGAAGAGTGAAATGAACCGGTCCTACCTACATCTATGGCCGCTTAGGGTCATGAGCAGGCATTCCAGCCTCGGGCGCGATAGTCCGCTATAGCAGCGGTAACCGGCCAATGAGCTGCAAACGAAGTACGGTCTCCTTCTCGCCATAAGCGGACAGTCAGATAATGCATTATCCGAGCCTGTTGTTGCCTTTGACGGCAATCTAACTGAAGGGTGTGATTATGGCCAGTAGCTAATGCCGACAGGACTTAACGGCCGTGGTGTCAACCGGCGACTGGCATATGGATGTTGATGCAGGGAATATACGCAGACCTTAAACTGAAGGACGAGACCGAAACCACCGGTCACGGCAGGGTAGCACCCTATTATCGCGGGAACTGGACTGAAAGTGTAAATTATTCATCACAGGTTGATTTATCCGTAACCCTTTGATAGGTAGTGGAATATCTAAGCGCGTGTGGGGGGTATACGTTCGTGTCAAATATTCTGTCCAAAACTTTTCTGGATACATCGTTCCAGTTTTCTAATGCTTCAGAACCGTCAGGTCTGCTCGATGCCGATGCTGACGGAGCTGCGGAGCAAAGCTCAGAAACCCCTTTGGGAGATGACGAACCAACAGGGTCAATTGAAACAGCTATCCAGATAGAGCCGGGTGAAATTTTCGACGGCGTTATTGAGGTAATCGGCGACATCGACGTGATTGCTGTCGAGCTTGAAGCCGGATCACTTTACCGCTTACTGGTCGACAACCCGCAGTTTTACGGCCCGTATTTTGCGGCTATCTACGATTCTGAAGGCAACGAGATTACAGTGCCGCTGGGGACGGGTGGTGTGAATTGGGGTGCCGAGACCTATTTCACACCAACGACTAGCGGCACCTATTACATCGCCGTTGGCTCGGGCGGTTGGCAGCCTGGAACAGGTAACTACGAGTTTTCAGTAACTGAAGTAATTGATGATGAGCCGACCGGCACCACTGAAACGGAACTTACTTTGGCTGTGGATGAGGTTTACACCGGCAATTATGATTTCTTCGGTGATGACGATGTCTTTGCTGTCGAGCTCGTCGAAGGCCAAGTTTATCATGTGGCCAGTGTTAACTACAATCAATTTGGCTATATTCGCAATCCGAGAATCATGGATATTATTGGCCCGGACGGAAACTCCCTCGGCCTATCGCGGATCCCAGGCGGTTGGGGCAATGATGCTCACCTCTATTTTACCGCGCCAGCAAGTGGCACCTACTATTTTTCAGTTCGCAATGGGTCGTATGATACTGGTCTTTATGATTTCAGCGTCTCGGCGCAAGAAGATGATGAACCGTATGGCACTATAGACACAGCACGCGCGGTCGGCGTCGGCGATGCGGGCGTTGCTGGGAGCATCGAATACCAGGAGGACGCGGATACCTTTGCGATGACCCTTGTGGCTGGTGTTCGCTACCGCATTTTTAGTACACAAGCCGACGGCTCAGCAGGCGGTGTCTTTGTTACAGGCACTATCCTCAATCAGGCGGGTGACGACTTTTCGGCTAGCGTCAGTCGTGGTGATGGGCCCAATAGCATCATCTATTTCACGCCAGAAGTCAGTGGCATTTATTATGTTACTTTAACGGCAAGATATACGTCAGATTATCGTCTGCAATCAGACTACCGTCTGCTTGTTGAAGAACAGCCCGATGACGAGCCTTACGCCACCCCGTTGTCCAACAGTTCAGTTGCGGTCGGCGAAGCGTTAGAAGGCACCTTCGAGGTCCGGCAGGATATAGACACCCATTCCGTTACGCTGGTTGCAGGAGTTCTGTACCGCATTGATCTAGAAGGGACAGGAACTAACGCTGGCACAGCCACTGCGCTTTCTATTTCATCCGTTTGGGATGGGGACGGCAATTTATTGGAATTACCACGGGGGGCCGGAAATCCCTATAGCGGTGTTGGCAATAACGCGGTGGTCTTTTTCACCCCTGAGGTTACGGGCATCTATTTTTTTGCCGTCACGTCAGGTGAATCAAGATGGCCGTGGCCCGATGGCAGCGGTACCTACCTTTTTTCGGTCAACGAAGTGCACGATGACGACCCAACGGCCAGTGTGGCAACAGAGCTCGAGCTTGATGTTGACAGCGCCTTTGAAGGAACCATCGATTTTTTCGGTGATGTAGACWATATCGCCTTTGCGGCCGAAGCCGGCGTTTATTACCAGGTTACAACTACTATTGTTGGCCTTTCCGACTTGGACTTATTTGCTCCCCAAATTTACGGTGACGATGGCAACGCCATCAGTTTTAGTGGTGATTATGACGTTGACGACGGCAGTGCAGCAACACGTTTCACGGTAGAAACCGATCAAACACTTTTTATTCGTGTCACCGGCTCACGCTACGCCACCTCAAGCTACGCCACCTCAAGCTACGGCGATTATAGTGTCATCGTAACAACCATCGAAGACGATGAGCCGAGCAATTCCACCGATACACAAATTGCCCTTGCAGAAAACGATACACTGATTGGTGAGATTGAAGTCGAGTCAGATATCGACTTTATTGCAGTGACCCTCGAGGCCGATACGGTGTACCGCTTCCTGCAACTGGGAGGGTGGTTTCATAGCGACCTAACGCTATTTTATCCCTTTATTGTCGGCGCCTATAATGCTGAAGGAGAAAGCGTTGGAAACTTCGACGATTCCGGCGCCACTCCCTATGATTCCGCATATTTTTCACCTGCTGAAGATGGTGTTTATTATATCGCCGTCGGTGCCAGCTCTAACACCTCGGGGACCTATCGGTTTCTCTATAGCCAGGCATACGACGACGAACCCTCGGGCCGTATCACAACACAATTGAGCCTGGAGGTTGGAGAAACTATCAACGGCACCTATGATTATGCCGGAGACAGGGACATCTATGCAGTAAACTTAGATGCGAACACTCAGTATCGTTTCGTCTCGACTGATGATATTTATAGAGGAGGTTTTGTCGACATTTTCGATGAAACAGGGACATCCGTAGCAATAAACCTATACCCGCCCTCCTTATACTATAGCTTCATCCCTGAAACCAGCGGTCCCTATTATATCGCCGTTGAAACAACCGGACCAACGGGCAACTATTCTATCAATTTGGAGCGCACCGTTATCTTGAACGGCACAAGTTGGGCAGACCGCCTTCAGGGCACAGATGAAGCCGACCAAATGAACGGTTACGGCCGGCAGGACCTTATGTTCGGCTATTTGGGTGACGACAAACTGGTTGGTGGTGCGGGGAATGATACCCTGATTGGCGGTGCTGATAATGATACGCTGCGCGGCGATGCAGGCAGCGATGTGTCATACGGCGGCGCAGGCAACGACCAGCTGTGGGCGGGCGGCAGCGACGATGCAGCCGATACACTGATCGGCGGTGCGGGTAGCGATATAGCTGGCGGCGGTGCAGGCGCTGACYTTATCGTCGGCGGCGGTTTCAGTGACGGTGCCGTGAATGATCTTGGGCTTGACACCACAGATAGCAGCACTGAAGACGGTAGCGATACACTGTTTGGCGGCGACGGCAACGACACCCTGCTGGGCGGTGGCTGGGACGACGGCGCTGTTAATGACAACGGCGCCTACGATGCGGGTGAAGAGATCACCAGCGGCACAAGCGGCGATGCGCTTTGGTCAGGCGAAGGGGATGATCTGGTGA
>JAESRJ010000307.1 GCA_016764715.1 Kordiimonadaceae bacterium
AAAAGGTGGATTGGGCATTCATGCGACACTGGATATGAATGGAGCCGTYAGRTTTGGTCCYGATGTTTTRGCMTGTACSCAAGAGGACTATGCRATGGAYGYTWGCCGCGAAGCTAGCTTTCGAGACGCTATATTGTCTTATTACCCCGGCATTGCAGGGCGTGAGCTTAACCCTGATTATATAGGCATTCGGCCGCAACTGGCGCCGCCTGGGGTGTTCTCTGATTTTCGGATTTCCGGTGAGCAAGAACACGGTGTGCCAGGACTTGTAAACCTGTTCGGTATCGATTCGCCGGGGTTGACAGCGTCGCCAATGATCGCTGCATATGTCGCAGACATGGTACAGGGAAATTAGAGCAAGGAAAAGTGGGCCGTTCTGTTGCTAGGTGGCCCATCCCCCACCTGAAGTCGTCAAACCTCAGGAATTTATAAATGTTAGTTTACAGTGACAGCTTACGCTGCAACCGCGAACTCGACGTCGTTGTCGTTTGCATTTATCAATGTTGGTCCATCACAGCGGTACCATCCTGAGCAAAAAGCAATACACCGTTCAATACACGTCGATCCTATTTCACCCCCATCAGCAAAGGTCAGTTATTTGTGAAGCATACGTGCCCAATAGGACGCTGCTGCAAACTGGCCGTTGTTGGTGGAGGTGCCGGGTACCGCCCCCGGGTCCGCAATACCTAATTAATGCGCCGTTTATTGCCATAGCTAGCAAGCTAGCCTGTTAAATATAGGCAATTCCGACGCCGAATAAAAGCGGTAATCGTGGTTTCAATTCAGATTGTTTGTAAACGGGCTGTGCACGCAGCGATGTTTAAGCGTCGAACCAGCGACGAAATGCTCGCGTTCTTTCACGGGCTACCGGTATCTCGGAAGGCATACAGTCCAAGATCACGCGCGCGTTTCGCATGTTGGCTGAGGCACTAACTATTTTGTCGCCAGCAATGATGGTTTGCCTGCTGATCCGGAAGAAGTGCTCAGGGTCTAATAAGTGTTCTAGCTCAGTCACTGTATAATCGAGGAAGTAATTATCACCAGAGGACATATAGAGCTTAACGCCCTGATCCTGCGCCATGAAGCATGAGATATCGCTGGTTGGGACCGGCAGCAGCTTTTCTCCCGTTTTAATAAGAAACCGCGATTTGTAACCCGTTGATGTGCCGCCAATGCTTTTCAATACCCGTCGGTTATCCTCTCCATTATCTTGCAAGGCCTCGGTTAACGTTGCGAGCTTATCAAGGGCGCCGCGTAAGTCAGATTCGAGAATTGGTTTCAGCAGATAAGCAATGCCGTTCGATTGAAAGGCCTTGAGCGCATATTCGTCGTAGGCAGTGCAAAAGACAATTGGCGCCGTGATTTCAATCACATCAAAAACCGAAAAACAGCTACCATCGGCAAGGTTTATATCCATCAGCAGTAGGTCCGGCATGTCGTTTGATTGTAGCCAACTAACGGTACTTTCAATGCTGTCTGTAACAGCACAAACAGTAGCTTCTGGCGCGACTTTTTTAAGAAGGCTTTGCAGTTGGTCCGCAGCGATTGCCTCGTCTTCTACGATCAGAATATTCATTAGATCTGCGCCCCTGGCGCAACAAAGGGTACTTCAACACGGAAGTGCTCGGCGCTTTTTAAGATTTTCAAACCGCGAGCAATAAGCAGYTCGTACCGCCGKGACAGRTTGGCAATRCCRATATGGTGAGAYTCTACATCSAGYTTTGGYTTYAARTTGTTTTCYACMACAAGAATGTTGCGSCCRACGGCTTCAACCCGCAAATGRATAGGYGATTTYTTGCTTAAAACRTTATGTTTAAAYACATTTTCGACCAGCGTGTGCAGCGTTAGCGGGATAACCCGAAGGTTTCTGTCGGCTTCTGAGATAATAAAGTCGATCTTAACGGCGTCGGGGTGGCGGGCCTCCTGTACGTGGAGTAATGCCTTTACGCTATCCAGTTCGCGGCCCAACGAAACAGTTTCCTTGTCCTTATTGTCAAGGATGTAGCGGTAGACTTGGCTAAGTTGATTCAGGAAGAGCTGTGCGCGCTCTGGCTGTTCGCCGATGAGAGCGCCCAATGTATTAAAGCTGTTGAAGACAAAGTGCGGGCTCAACTGGTTCTTAAGCGCATCAAACTTTGCAGATACAGCCTCGCGGTGGCTTTGCTCGGTCGCATATTGCTCTTTAAGCCATGCGCCGCGGTAATGGAACGTTTCAAGCGCTGCCATCAGGGTGAGCGGGGTTATGAAGGCGAGCACAGCAGAATCGAACAAACTCGATGCGCCCGGCATCTGATAGTCGTAAATGACTGTATAATAAAAGGCTATGTTGGCTATCGCTGCCAAGCCGCCAAGCAAAGCAGACAGAATAAATAACAAGCTGTAGCGAATGGCTACCCGGTGCTCAGGGATGATGCGRCGAAGTATAGCTGCAACAAAGAGGTGAACAACCGCCACGACTGCCGTTGAAAGGAGGGCGAACGTCGCATCGCTTGGGTGAAACACTGACGACCAAATAACAGGCAGATCATTTTTGATCATATAGCCCGCTTTGAAATAGACAATTTTCCCAACACTTAGAATAAGAACGGTCAGGATTGTAACTTGAATGACCCCGGCGTTCCTAGCGAGCCAGCTGTCTTTATAGGCGGGTATCATTTGGTGAAACATTTTTTGCTTCTCAGATGGCTTCGTGCTCACAATAAATCCTTTAATGCTACAGCAGTGGTTAGCGTATCATTTCAAAGCAGTTCGCCGAAGCGAAACTGTATAATGCCTTGATACCATTTTCTTTATTTCGAAACTAATAAACAAAGGTGATAGTGCCAAAAGCGCCAAGAATAAGCGCTTAGATTGGTGAGGCGGATAAGGGAAGCGGCGAGGCGGCTCATTCACACGCCGAATTGGCTTGCTGCCCTTGCCTCGCTTAAAACAACCGCCTATAGAATGTATAACTGAGAGTTAGCGAGGGCAGGGAAAAAGTGAAGCAATATCTCGATCTTCTATCGCGTATTCGCGAAGAGGGCACCTTTAAAGGTGACCGTACAGGCACCGGCACGTACAGCGTGTTTGGCCACCAGATGCGGTTTAATCTGGCCGATGGATTTCCGCTCGTTACCACCAAGAAATTGCACTTGAAGTCTATCATTCACGAACTGCTTTGGTTCGTGGCTGGCGATACCAATGTATCGTACCTGCAGGATAACGGTGTGGCTATTTGGGATGCATGGGCTGATGAGAACGGCGATTTGGGCCCTGTATACGGCCACCAGTGGCGCAGTTGGCCCGCGCCCGACGGCACGAAGATTGACCAAATCACAGCCATCATTGATCAGATAAAAAATAACCCAAATAGCAGGCGTCTCATTGTTTCAGCCTGGAATGTTGCGGATGTTGATAATATGGCCTTGCCGCCATGCCACTGTCTGTTTCAGTTTTATGTGGCGGACGGAAAGCTCTCCTGCCAACTGTATCAGCGTAGCGCCGACGTCTTTTTGGGCGTGCCGTTTAACATTGCCTCATACGCGCTGCTAACGCATATGATGGCACAAGTTTGTGGGCTTGAAGTTGGGGATTTTGTTCATACATTTGGCGATGCTCATCTATACAGCAATCACCTTGAGCAGGCAGATTTACAATTGTCTCGAGGCGTTATGCCACTCGCTAAGCTAACGCTAAACTCGGAAATCGATGATTTGTTTGCCTTCAAATTTGAAGATATTGAAATAACGGATTATCAATATCACCCCCTTATAAAGGCACCTATTGCGGTTTAATTGATTGGCAGGATAAAACTTGGGTCGGGAAACGGAAATAGATTTTAGGCAGTTTGGCCTTTTGACGATGGTTCTTATCATCGGTCTGGTGTTGTCGTTTGTTATCACTCGGCAATCTGTGATATCTGCCGAAAACCGAACTGAAGAACGTTTCCACAGCGAYGCACAATTGTTTGTTGGCCACTTAGAGAATGAAATTAGCGCGGGCATCCAGGCCGCAGACGATTTATTCAAATACTATTACCAAAGCGGTACCTTCGAGCCGAAGGATTACCGCTTACTTATTAAAACGAATAGTAATCTCAGTAATCACCGAAGCCTCGTTGCCCCCGTAAACGCGTTAACCGCGAGCAATACTGAGGCCTTTTTGTCTCGGATCAGGGGCTTTTTCGGACCCGGCTTTGCTATATATGACCCAGCAAACACCACGCCAACAGGAAGCGATGCTACCAAGTTTCCGATCTACTTCCCCTGGAGCAACGACGCCGCCCGCGAAAAAACGCTGTTAGGCCTAAATGTTGGTGCAAATTTGGCGCTGAATAACTTGCTGGTCAAGTCTATTGCGGGTGGCATGTCTTCTGTCATTTYTTTGCCGCCGTTCCCTGAACTGGACGAAGGAAAGCCCGGGCAAGTCCTGATCGCAAGCCCTTATGAAACTCGYACAGGRAGTACCGCTGTCTTGCTGCAGGTCCTCGACGTGAAGGGGATGATCGCCGAAATAGCAGCTGACYTGCCTTATYTGGAAAGTGCTTTTCAGCTGCAGATGCTGTCTGCGTGGGGGGACGGAACTTTTACGCAGGGCTTTGGTGAGGTCGACAGCGCCCTTGTTGCACTGGGCGGTCTGAAATTTGGCGGCCAGATAACTTTTGGAGCCTCGATCTGGACCGTGGATGTTTACGCTAATCCGGGYGCTTACTCTGTTAACTACACGTCSGCCTTCGTTACTGCCAGCGTATGTTTCTTGCTGACCGGMTTGTTCTTTTTYATYGTSTGGTCYCAGCGACAGCGTGGCCGGAGGATCGCGGGGATTGTCAGCCGCCGCACGCGGGCATTGAAAGAGGCGCACGAAGAACTAGAAGAGCATTATAAACTTTTGCAAGACCTGAATAARGACGTTGAAGAAGCCCGGCGCTCGGCGGAACTCGCGAACCGCGCCAAATCTGAGTTTCTGGCAACCATGAGCCACGAATTAAGGACACCGCTTAACGCGATCCTTGGTTTTTCCCAACTTATACAAGATCAGGCAATCGGCCCGGTCGGCGATGTGCGCTACATTGAATACTCTAAAGACATCCATTCCAGCGGCCATCATTTGCTGAGCTTGATTAACGACATATTGGATTTGGCAAAGCTAGAAGCTGGGAAAGTTAATATCGATAAAACCCCAGTGTTGACGAATGACTTGGCTGATCGGATTATATCGCTGTTATCGCAACAGGCCAATAACAAGGGCGTGGAGTTAACAACGGAAATCGATGAAAACATGCCTACGAGGATTTTGGGGGATGAGCTTCGATTACGGCAGATAATGATCAACCTTTGCTCCAACGCGATCAAATTCACACAGCAGGGGTCCGTAGTCGTACGGCTCTTTTCTAAACCATTTCAGAATGGCACTGCCGGCTGGGTGCTTGAGGTCCAGGATACCGGCATAGGTATTCCCGAAGAAAAACARGCGACGCTTTTTGACAGATTCACGCAGGTCGATGCGGCGCTATCAAGGCGTCACGGCGGTGTCGGGCTTGGCTTGGCGATTTGCCGCGAACTTGTGGACCGTATGGAAGGTAAGATTACTGTGCGCAGTATGGTCAAYGTGGGAACCGCRATCCGGGTCCATTTGCCCTTGCACGAGGTGGAAGACGATATGATTGARGATCAGATGATTATYTAATTTWAARTGTACCGAGMCGCCYTYCTTTCGCCCTGAAATCCCTTTGACTGAGACACTTCATGAATATTTCTATGATTGTTGCCATGACYAAGAACCGCGTAATCGGTTTGGATAATCAGATGCCGTGGCACTTGCCTGCTGAYTTGAAGTATTTCAARGCAACAACGCTCGGCAAGCCGATARTYATGGGGCGGAAAACTTTTGAAAGCATCGGCAGGCCCCTTCCTGGGCGACAAAACATCGTCATCACCCGCAACACAGCGTGGGCCGCAGACGGCGTTGACGTGGCCGAGGGCATCGACGCTGCAATTGCATTAGCCGGGGATGTTGACGATGTGATGATAACGGGCGGCAGCCAAATTTACGCCCAAGCAATGCCGCGTGCGACCAAGTTGTTCATCACAGAAATTGACCTGGAGCTTGAAGGCGACACTTATTTTCCGGAATTTGACCAATGCGAATGGGCCGAGACCAAACGTGAGGCTTTCGCAGCCGAAGGCGGAAAGCCGGGCTATGCGTTTGTGGTGTATGACAGGGTTTAAAGTCCGAGTTGCTGCCTGAGGTTTTCCGCAATATCTGCATACATACCGCTGATCGGGTTTTCAGGCTCGGTTTCGACAAGCGGTTTGCCTGCGTCTGCACTTGCACGCAATGACATATGCAGAGGTATCGCCCCGAGGAAAGTGACCCCCAGTTTTTTCGCGACTTCTTCTGCACCGCCGTGGCCGAAAATATCGCTGTTTTCGCCGCAGTGCGGGCAAACAAAAGTGCTCATATTCTCGATAATGCCCATGATAGGCACCTTAACCTGCCGGAACATGGCGAGGCCCTTGCGCGCATCAATCAATGCCAGATCCTGG
>JAESRJ010000004.1 GCA_016764715.1 Kordiimonadaceae bacterium
AGTGCGAACAAAACCTTCCTCTACCAGCAAACGCCTGCGACGCTGCTCGAAGACCGCATGCTTGCGTTCCTGAACGAAAAAATTCAAACACTTGGCACGTCTGCCTGCCCGCCTTACCACCTTGCCATTGTTATCGGCGGATTGTCTGCTGAGCAGACACTTGCAACAGTGAAGAAGGCATCAGCCCACGACCTTGACGGGCTGCCAACCAGCGGTGACGCAACAGGGCGCGCGTTCCGCGACATTGCCATGGAAGAAACTGTCCATGCCATGACGCAGAAAATGGGTATCGGCGCACAGTTTGGCGGCAAGTATTTCTGCCACGATGTACGCGTTATTCGCCTACCGCGCCATGGTGCCAGTTTGCCGATTGGTATAGGAGTATCTTGTTCTGCGGACAGACAAGCCAAGGGCAAGATCACTGCCGACGGCATTTTCCTAGAGCAGCTTGAAACGGACCCGGCRAAGTACCAGCCAGAGATTACGACTGAAAACCTCTCTGAAACAGTTGTGAAGATTGAYCTGAATAAGCCAATGAAAGAGACACTCGCTGAACTGTCGCAATACCCCATCAAAACGCGGTTAGCCCTTACCGGCACAATTGTCGTAGCGAGGGATTTAGCCCACGCGCGTATTCAGGACAACATTGAGGCCGGCGGCGAAATGCCGAGCTACCTTAAAGATTATATCATTTATTACGCMGGCCCTGCCAAAACCCCTAAGGGCTATGCCTCCGGCAGCTTTGGGCCAACGACAGCCGGACGCATGGATAGCTTTGTCGCACCGTTCCAGGAACTTGGTGCCAGCATGATAACTCTTGCCAAGGGCAATCGGTCTCGCGATGTCACCAAGGCTTGCGAGAAAAACGGYGGCTTTTATCTTGGCTCGGTAGGCGGCCCAGCCGCAGCGCTKGCCCAAGATAACATCACCAAAATTGAAGTGCTGGATTTTGATGACCTCGGCATGGAAGCCGTATGGAAAATCGACGTGAAAGACTTCCCAGCCTTCATCGTGGTAGACGACAAAGGCAACGATTTCTTCAAGGCGCTCTAGAAGCGGTACCTAAGCTAATTCATACCGGTCGGTGACATTGGTATTGCTACCGGTGTCCCCTTAAGTTTTTCGTAGCGGTTTTGTGGTACCTTTGCGTCGTAACAAATCGCGCAAAGCTGGCGCCAAACATCGCCAAGTGCGCTGTAATCAACGCTTTTGCTTGCTTGATGGGCTTACTCGGCATAGAAGGCACGCTCAGCAGAGTTACCCTCCCAGTTAAATGTACCCAGACCTGCAAAGGACTATAGAAAACCGTGCCCCACGCCACGCCCCTCCATAAACTCTCCTTAGCCCAGTATAAAACAGAAACATTGTCTGGCTTCACTGTTGCTCTGGCCCTTGTGCCAGAAGCCGTAGCGTTTGCATTTGTCGCCGGTGTAAACCCACTGGTTGGGCTTTATGCAGCCTTCATAGTCGGGCTTATCACCGCGGTCATCGGTGGCCGCCCTGGCATGATTTCTGGCGCGACAGGGGCTTTGGCCGTGGTTATGGTAAGTTTGGTCGCTCAGCACGGCGTGCAGTATTTGTTCGCCACGGTTGTGCTGATGGGCATCCTACAGTTAGCGGCAGGGGCACTAAAGCTCGGAAAATTCATCCGAATGGTGCCGCACCCAGTTATGCTYGGCTTTGTGAACGGCTTAGCAATTGTTATTTTCCTTGCCCAGCTAGGCCAGTTTCAAGATAGGGAAACCGGCGCATGGCTGCCAACAGAGCCCCTTTCCATCATGCTTGGGCTTAGCCTCCTGACCATGCTGATTATTTGGTTTGGATCTAAATACATCAAAGCAATTCCTGGCCCCCTACTTGGTATCTTGGCGATTACGGGCATTGTGCTCGGATTCGATATTGAAATCCCAAGCGTAGGCGACCTGGCCTCCATCAGCGGCGGCCTGCCTGACTTTGCTATCCCAACTGTGCCAATGACATTTGAAACCCTCTACATCATATTCCCTTACGCGCTTATTCTGGCAGCTATCGGTCTCATCGAATCTCTACTAACACTCAATCTTGTCGCGGAACTAACTGATTCCAAAGGCGGCGCAAGCCAGGAGTGTTTTGCACAAGGTACGGCAAACATTGTCACAGGCTTCTTCGGCGGCATGGGCGGCTGCGCGATGATTGGCCAATCAATGATCAATGTTGAATCTGGCGGCAGAACGCGGATATCCGGCATTACAGCAGCCTTGTTCCTTCTCGGCTTCATCCTTTTCGGCAGTAGCTTAATTGAGCAAATTCCGCTAGCGGCCCTTGTCGGCGTTATGTTTATGGTCGTGGTTGGCACATTTGCTTGGTCCAGCTTCCGTATTATTCACAAAATTCCGCGAACAGATGCCTTTGTACTAATGCTGGTATCCGGCGTGACTGTTTACAGTGACCTTGCCGTGGCAGTTATTGTCGGCGTCATTGTCTCCGCCCTTGTGTTCGCTTGGAAGGCCTCTAAACGTATCGGCGTAAAATCCGCTATGCTTGATGCCAATACCAAGATCTACGAAATGCAGGGCCCGCTGTTCTTCAGCTCTATYGCCAGTTTCCAAGACCTGTTCGACCCAAAGGGCGACCCAGACAATGTGGTTATCGACTTTTTAAATACGCGCGTTTGGGACCATTCTGGCTTGCAGGCTATTGATGCACTCGCTGACCGCTATAAAAACGCAGGCAAAAGGCTTCGTATCAGGCACCTTAGCCCTGACTGTCAGGCGCTGCTGAGCAAAGCCGGCAACCGTGTGGAACTTTCCAGCGAAGAAGATCCAGAATACGGCATTGTAATGGACTATGAGGGCCGCCTTGARCACGACCCCATCGAACAAACATAAGTCCCAAAAAGACGGCCAATTGGGTCGCCTTTTTCTTGAGAGTTGACAGCACCCCCCTTCCCGGTGAATTCTGAGGGTTGGGAAACGTCATGGGCTCACGGGCAGAGCCTCAACATTTTAGTACGAGGGTCCTATGTCATTCATTATCAGAGGTGGGGTCGCTGCGGACGCTAAAGCTGCATTTAAGCTAATCGTATCGCTGGCTCACTATGATGAGCTTGATGACTACCTGCGGATCACTGAAGAGCAATTCACCGAAGCCGCCTTTGGCGCTAACCCACGGTTCAAAATTCTAATTGCTGAAGAGAATGGTGAACCCGTGGGCATTGCCACTTATTTTGACCGCTTCCACATATGGTACGGACAAGAATTGATTGAGATTGACGACCTGTTCGTMCGRCAAAARGCRCGAGGGCACGGYATTGGCAACAAGCTACTAGAGGCCATCGGCAAAATGGGCAAAGAACGCGGATTGCACGTGCGCTGGAACATTGACCGCGAAAACTTCAGCACCATCGCTTTTTATAAGCGTAAAGGCGTCGATTATCATACCTGCGGCATTTGCCTTTGGGCCCCAGATAAAATGAATTTTTGAGCCCAAAGCGCCYTTAACATCTATGTATAAATCAAAAGGTGTGAGTTTTGGGCTCGGCCAAAAGACCAGCCTCTCCCTCCTGGCCAATTAGTGCCTGCGCTCAGGCAGAGTTGTTCCAGTTAAGATCGCATCATCCAACACGGCATCAGTCAAACGCGTATCGCTAAGGTCGGCATCGGTTAAGTCTGCATTGAGCAGGCTGGCACCCACCATGTTAGCCCCCTACATTTCGCTCGCATCATTTGAGCGCCATCAAGGTTTGCCATAGATAGGTTGACCGGCCATTCCCGCCCTATTGGTTTTCCGGCATTATCCATCAGAGGGACTGGCACAAGGCGTACGGCCGTCATAATCGCGTCTGTTAAAATCGCAGCACGTAAGTTTGCACCATCCAATATGGCACTCGTTAGATTTGCATCCTGCAGAGATGCACCAGACAAATCTGCCATTATCAACCGCGCGCCAACCAAATTCGCGCCAGTGAGGTCCGCAAAGCGCAGGTTAGCACCATCTAACCATGCCTCACTTAAGTCCATACCTCGCAGGTCTGCATTTTGCAGATCGCAGCACCGGCCCTTTTTGCCGTTGCTCTCCACCCAAAGCTTATGGGACTCTAGGGTGGCGGTTAGTTGATCGCGAATAGGTGACATGCCCTCTACTTGCATCCCGGTCGACTGTAGACATTCCGCACCTACAACGCCCTCCAGATTAGCGCCGTCAATACGGGCTCCGGCCATGTCCGCGCCGGACAAATCAGCGCCCTGTAGATCGGCCTCGATTAAACAAGCTCCACGCAAATTAGCTCCTCTTAAGTTTGCGCCGGTGAGACATGCGCGCTGCATGTTTACGCGTTCTAGATTTGCCATCGAAAGATCAGCCTGATCAAAATTACATTCTTCGAAGATAGCACCGCTACAGTCGGCGTTTTTGAGGGATGCACCAGCAAGACAAGCGCCAATTAAATTTGTGTTTTTCTTATCCGTGTCGTTGGAATTACGTTGCTTTATATCGCCAGAAATAACTTTTACATCTTTTCCCGCACCGTCAAGGAGCGTCCCTTGGCGTAAATCTGCATTCCTTAAACTGGTGCCGTGTAGGCGTGCTCTGCTGAATTTTGCGCCGCGCAGGTCCGCTCGCGATAAATCACTATCAGTGAGGTCGGCCATTACGAATGATGCTCCAAATCCGTCCACATCTCGCAGGTCACCGTTGGACAGATCACAGCCCTCCATATCCGCGCCGGCCAATTTTGCAAATCGAAGATTAGTGCTGCTAAAATTAAAGCCTCTTAGATCCGCAAGTGACAAATTCGCTCGTTTTCCCTGATTTTGATCTACGCTCCATTTCTCGTGTTCCTCTATGAGCGCAACCAACAACTGTGGGTTCAATGCAATCACTCCTTTTCTCTAACTAGCCCAACCTATTTTAAAGAAGGATCGGAGAGTATAAGAAATTCATGAAGATTGCGTTTCTAAGGCTTTTGATTTCCAAGATTGGTGACCGCAAGGGCGTTGCCATTATCGCTTTGGATCGGGTTTCACAGCTTCACAAGAATGCAATGGTTGTCACAAAAAAAGGCCCGCCGAAGCGAGCCTTTTCTTTAATTGTTTTGAAACGCGTTAGCCTTCGGCAGCCGCTGCAGCGCTTGCAGCCGCAAATTCTGCTTCTGCTTTTGCCATTGGATCAGCTGATTTGGCTTGCGCCGCGGCAGTAATTTCATCAGCACGTTGAGCCTCATTGCGAAGCCTGTTCACCACAGCACCAGTACCTGCTGGGATCAAACGACCCACAATCACGTTTTCTTTCAAACCAACAAGCATGTCTTTCTTACCAGCAACAGACGCTTCTGTTAGRACGCGAGTTGTTTCCTGGAAGGAAGCCGCTGAGATGAAGCTCTTTGTCTGCAAGCTAGCTTTGGTAATGCCGAGCAGAATCGGGTTTCCTTTAGCAGGCAAACGGCCCTCGTCTTCAAGGCGCGCGTTATTGATCTCAAACTCTTCGCGGTCCACTTGCTCAGCAGGGAGATACGTGCTGTCGCCAGACGCCGTAACTTCTACTTTTTGCAACATCTGACGAACGATCACTTCAATATGCTTATCGTTTATCTTCACACCTTGAAGACGGTAAACATCCTGAACTTCTTTCACCAGATAGTTAGCAAGAGCTTCGACACCGAGAACCTGAAGAATATCGTGCGGAGCCGGATTACCGTCCACTAGATATTCGCCCTGCTGGATAAACTCACCTTCCTGAATGGTGATGTGCTTACCTTTAGGTACCAGATACTCAACAGCCTGGTTTTCTTCAGTTTCTTCCCGTGGCCGAATAGTGATGCGGCGCTTGTTTTTATAGTCACGGCCAAATTCAACAATACCGTCAATATCAGCAATAACAGCACAGTCTTTAGGACGGCGTGCTTCAAACAATTCTGCCACGCGCGGCAAACCACCGGTGATATCTCGCTGGGTCGCACCGCCTTTGGCAATACGAGCCAAGCTGTCACCAGCATGAACTTTGTCGCCGTCATTGACGGACAACATAGACCCAACGGAGAGCATATAAGAGGCAATATTACCGTTTGGCGTTTTCATTGGTTCGCCGTCTTTATCCAAAATGACCGCAACCGGCTGAAGATCGCCGCCTTTGGCAGATGAACGCCAGTCGACGATAACTTTGGAGGTGATACCGGTTTCTTCATCGGTTTCTTCGCGCACGGATACACCGTCGATCAGATCGAGCAATTGCACGACACCGCCAACTTCGGTCAGGATAGGCTCTGAGTATGGATCCCATTCATTGATCTTGTCGCCGCGAGCAATTTTTGCACCGTCGTCAACCCAAACTTTGCTACCATAGCTAACTTTGTGAACTTCAAGCTCTTTGCCTTCTTTGGAATGCACAGCTACCTGCATGTTACGGCCCATGACCATAAGCACGCCTGCGCTATCCTTGACGACATTGCCGTTGATGTAGACAACTTTACCTTCATTGGCACTTTCGACCACAGATTTATCAGAAACCGAAGCCGTACC
>JAESRJ010000366.1 GCA_016764715.1 Kordiimonadaceae bacterium
TAATTATTTCCACCACCTCCACCAGCGCCGCCGGTTCCTGATTGGCCAGCGAGGGCACCATTTTGCAGGGCGCCACGACCACCGGCCCCGGTGTAACCACCAGCACCAGACCCGCCAAGCCCACCGTCATATCGCTGCTGTGAAACGCCCCCTCGGCCACCACCGTCACCAACAAAATAGGCACTAAGGCCATTCAGCCCAACATATCCGCCAGAGCCACGACAGGTGGATCCATCCTTGAAGTAGCTTTGGCCGCCATACCCTTGGCCAGCTAGTCTAGCCGGCCCTTGGCCTCCTGCTCCGACAACAACTTGCAGCACATCACCTGGTGTGACAGCTATATCGTTACGCCACCCTAGACCACCACCGCCACCTGAACGCCACTCACCAACATTTTGGTACCCGCCGCCACCGCCACCGCCTACGCAGACAGCACTAACAGTGTCAATACCCTCTGGAACTGTCCAATTGAAGGTGCCAGGTGTATCGAAAATGACTTCGCCGATAAGAGTTTGAGAAAAATCGTCTGTGGGATCGAGCGGTAGATCTGTGCCGTCCGAAAGCACTTGCTTCCACGGGAAGCTTGGAGCGTTGGTCATGTCTGTTTTTGCAAAACGGTAGGTAACTTTGCCCCCAGTTCCTAGTCCGCTAGCGATCGAGAAAACTGGTATCGTTGTTGCCGGGGTGTAGCCAGCCAGCGTTGGCACCCCTGAACCCGCGAGCACATCTGCTTCAGTCCAAGAGCCACCATCCATCGGTATACCATCAACAGCGATGTAAGCGCCGCCCGTCGAGGCGTTGAAGTGCATGCCCACAACGCTGCCCGCTGAAATAAGCGGGATGGAATAACTAACATTTTTCTGGATTGAGCCGCGTGTCTGGATAACCTTGTTTGCGCCGAGCACAGCAAACTGTTCTTGTACTTGATAGTAGGCGGCGAAAGGATCGATGGATTTATCGCCCATAAAGCCAAATTCACCACTGCCTTGAGAAGGTACGAGGTCAATTTTTATTTCCCAATAATAAACACCGCCACCGTCCATAGGTAAGGCATTACTGCGTACAGAAGAATATGACATTGCGGCACTGTCTACTGTCAGGTTTCCGCCGCTCAATACCGCACCGACTAGGTTCGCGTCACTTGAACGTAAAACAGCTGTAGGAAGGCTCTCTCCTTCAATCGTGATAACCGTTTCACTAATTTCTAGGGTCGCACCGCCAGTTGGAGCAGACAGCCGCACCGTTAAAGTGCCGAYAATACCGGCAACGCCCGTATTAAGTGTCGTTAAAACTATAGTTTTGCTGTTTTCATCTGCAGCAAATGTAAGCGTTCCAGAAGTCGCAACGTAATTTGTTCCCTCTGCTGCGCTACCCGCGATGGTTTGGTAGGTCACACTGTAGGTGTTTTCAGTTTCGCTACCACGAACAACAGTCACGTATGCAAGGCTACCCGCAGATACAGACGTCGTATTTTCGCTCATGCTGAAACTCGGCGCTTCGTCATCGTCATCGATCGTGCCTATGGCCGTGTCTTTTACCAGTGTCGCATTGCCAGCGGTTACTGCAATCTGAAGCGTAAATTCTTCCTGATCTTCTGCAATAGCATCTTCGGTGGTTTGAATACTGATGATTTTAACGGCATCGCCAGCTTCAAAAGTAACCGTACCAACTGCACCGTCAAAATCCGTTGCAGCCAAAGCCGTGCCGTCTATCAGGCTATAGCTTAGTACTATCGTTTCCGTTACAGGCTCAGACGGAACAACAGTAAAACCAAACGCTTCGCCTTCACTCAGCTGTACGTCACTGATGGAAAAGGACAAATCTTCTATGGCTGCAGGGGCTGGGGATCCTGAAACAGTTACATTAACGTAACCATCACCCGAGTTCCCACCCTGAATAGTGGAAATTAAAGTGGGCGAACCACCAGCTACGGACGCTATTGCAGAGCTACTAAAGTACCCTGACCCACCACCTCCAGCGCCATTTTTTCCGGCACCGCCACCGCCAAAACGACCGCCACCGCCACCTGCGCCACTTACATTGTAGTGAGTTCCACCTCCGCCGCCGCCAATACCAAAGTCGGTATTACCCATGCCGCCAGGAACCACTGAATTGCCTGCTCCTGAGCCACCGCTCTGTCCAGGAGAACCGCCAGTGCCTGCAAGATACTGGTAAGTTCCGCCTGCTCCACCAGAACCTACCGTAGCCCCAAGGCCACTTCTGCCCCCAGAACCAGTACCCGCTTGATTAAATCCACCACCTTTACCAGCAGTGTACCCACCGGACCAACCACTACCGCCGCCGCCGCCGCCAACTGCTGCAACAGGAAGCCATTGAGTACCATCAATGGAGAGCGCTATTGCTGAAGCACCGCCACCTACGCCCGGGCTCTTCGCTGGCGCGACTTGGCCACCGTTAACGCCGCCTTGAGCACCAACGCGAACCCGCATAAAGAGGTCATTGGTTGCAACGAATTCGAAACTGCCCTCACCACCAAGACCACCACCTCCGCTTGAGTCTCCACCCTTGCCGCCAGCCATATCAATACGCACAAGCGATCCGGCACCAATTTTATACTCGATTGTGGAGTCGTTGTTCCAGTCAAAAACTGCAACGCCGTTAAAAATTTGACCGTTAATAATGTTATCGGTTGTTGCTAACCCATCATTATCTTCAATCGTCCCCGTGCCTGCCAAGTCACCCATGATGGCGCCGTTGGTTGGCCGGGATAGTTTTAACTCAAACGTCTTGTTTTCTGGATCAATGTCACCGTTATCAATCGTAACGATTTGTACATAGTGCAGGGTCTCGCCCGGTGCGAAGCTAATATCGGTCTCTAGGCCGTTAAAGTCGGTGCCGTCTTCGGCGCTGATGCCGAAAGTGTAAGCAAAGATGCTGTGCTCAAGCGTGGACGGCGCACTGAGGGTGACAGCAAACATCAAGTCCCCGCCTTCCGCWCCTGTGGCGTCTGATACGCTGAAGCTCGGAACAGGGTCGTTGTCATTAATGGTGGCAATGCCGCGCGGCTTCTCAATCGCTGCGCCAACACTGGCGTCAGACAGGTCCAGATAGAAAGYTTCCKCAGGCTCATAAGCGCTGTCTTCAGCGCCTGTCACCACAAGGGTTTTCAMRTATTCGTTCGGGGCGAASGTRAGGATACCTGACGCCGGGGAATAATCTTCGCCTGCGGTCGCGGTGCCGTCCTCTGTCCGGTAAACCACGCTGCTGGTCAGATCGGTATCGCCAACCTTGGTGACCGAGAAGACTATAAGGTTATTCTCATTCACGGTGACATCACTGACGCTAAACACTGGGCCTGGATCATTATCCAAGATCATGATTTGGCTGTCACCGGCCGAGATATCGCCGCCAGAGAGCGGCGTAACCCGCAGCATCAGGTCTTCGTCRATCTCGTTGAGCAGRTCATCAATGATCTCAATCGGGATTTGCATGTTTTCCTGCGTGCCGGGCAAGCTGAACACCACTGAGCGGGCTACAAAATCCTGCCCTGCAGTGGCGCTTTGCGATATCAGATCAAACCGGTAGTCGTGCATGCTGGTATCAAGGCCGGTTTGAAGCGCTGCTGATCCGTTTGCAAGCGGCGCACCTAGGGCACAAAAGCCGCCATTTTGCCTGAACTTCAATACCGTGCCGCCAGCTTCCTCGTTTGTTTCTGAACGAACCAGCGCAGGGGTGATCAAGCGGTTACAAGAATCGAATGCATCATTCAGAATAACGCCGCTGACAAACACCGGTGTATCGCTGCCGGTTTCCATAGGCGGGGTTACTTCAAGACAGATGGTTTCGTCGACTTCGTCCCCGTCCTGATCCACATCGTCGATGGTTTGCAACAGGACCGAGAAGTCGGTCACGCCTGCAGGCACGGTTATTGACCCACGGCCGCCGCTGAAGTCACTGAGGCTAGCGTCGCACGCGACGCCGCCAGAAGGCACGCCGTTGCGGTTGGCTGGCACGTCGATGACCATGACCGTTGGCTCATCCATCGGCAAGCTCATGGTGCCTGCCATCACCATCATATCGCCTTCTTCAACTTCAACGCCCGGTGCCATACTAACCGTGACAAGGCGGTTGTCCTGAATGACGCCCTCACGCGCGGCGCGGGTAATGCTCATCAAAACTTGATTGTCGCTAGCCTCGCTAATTTTAAGCATGAAGCTTTTGGGTTTGCCCCATTTTTCAGAACCCTGGGGGCGTGCGTTGGTTTGAATGACAATATACTTAACCGTGTCATTGGGCCCAAACTCAACTGTGCCGGATATCGCGCCGCTTAAGTCAGCTGCTGAAGCAGGCTGGCTCCTGCGTCTTGTTACAACGGCTCCTGCTGGCGTTACAACCTGCGACGCACCAAAAGAGACGCTGTAATCGAGCTTTGCCGTGGCACTTGGGGTTAAGTCACCATTATAGTTCCGTATTGTCGAGCCACTGGTACCAAATCTTTTTATCGTAAAAGACAGAGTTTCCCCAGCTTCGTCACTTGCCCCCGATAGGTTGAAGAGCGACTTGTTGTTATGGTCATCATTACGAATTAGGCCATACGCCAGATACCGCTGCGGGTCCAATTTAGCGCCCACCGCATTTGAAAGCACAATAATATAGCGCTCATTGATGTTATCTGGATCATCGATCGTCGGGATAGAAATATAGGCTTCTGTCTGCCCGGGCTGAAAGACAATCTCGCCGGTAAGGGATTGTTTATTGGCGAAACCAAAATCAGCGGTGGTGGCGCTTATGCCGTTTTGTCCCTTGCAAACCCCGTATATGCCGTACAAATTTGCATCGTTGTCATCCGACGCTACTATGTCAGCCACGCAGATATGGTAGCGCAGGGAAAAAGGTACCGTTGTTATGCCGCCGCTATTCCACAGCGTATGAACAACGGTGTAGCCTTCCCTATTGCCGCTCTGGCCAATGGCAACTGTCACTTCATCAGCGCTATCAAAAATAGTGCCAGTCGCAGCGCCTGTGCCTGAGAATAACGCCCCGTCCGGGGTTGACGCAATTGTAGCGCCGCGTGTGGGATTATACAGCTCTACATTAATGGTTTCAATGCCTTCAGCTATGTCATCTGGCAGTATTTCCACTTCACATATCTGCGTGGTATCACTGGGCTCAAATGTTAGGTAACAGCCTGGAAATTCCAGTTCCTCTTCCGCTCCGCCACCGCCGGCGGCGGGCCGCCTAATAGTGACGSGCTTGCCGGACACTGGCCGGTAATCTTCACCAAAGGTGGCGCTGCCGCCAACAAAGGCCAGTGTCACCGTATGGGTTTGGCCATTGGTGTTGCCAGTTCTGGCAACAGAAAACTTCATCAGGGTATCACTGGCGCCAGCTTCTGGTTCTTCCAGGCTTGCACCGCGCACCGTGAACTCAACACCTTGGTCGCCGTCGATATCACGGATCCGGCCGAAAGCTACGTCGCGGCTAGGGTCAGCAACGCCGCCACTGACACTGGTGATGCGGGCGAACACATATTTGATTGGAGCCTCAAGGACCCCGTCAGGCAGTGTTGCAACACAAAAATTGCTGTTGCCTGTAGCGCCGCCAATGGCACCCACAGAAGAGGCCGGGATGGTAAGACTGCCGCTTGTTTTTCTGTAGTCAATGCCCTCAACAGCTAGATTATCTACAGTATAGCTAGGAACGGTGCCGTTCCGGCCTGCACGCGGCGGAGCCAGTTCACCGTTGGCAATATCAATTTCAAAGGTTTCGACTTGAACTGTAATTTCGTCAAGAGAAGGGTTTGTTCGATAAACGCCAAAGCAAAGCTGCCCGCCCTCAATAACAACTGCATTCCAAAGCCGAATTCGGTTGAGAACAACGGCGTCCACCCGGTGCTCGGTACGGTTGCCGGCAGCATCATAAGTATAGTCAAACGTGGCAGAATTGCTGGGGTATTCAACGCGGGTGAGGCGGCCAAGGCTGTCGTAAGTATATAAAACCTTACCGCCTGCATCGACGGCGCATAAAGCCGGGTTGGCCAGTCGCTCCGCTGAGGTACAAGCCGTTGGTTCGGCGGCCGTACCCGTCTGCACAGCTGCAGCTGATGCGGTGGAAAAAAGCAAAGAAAAGATGAATGTGGCGCAGACGTAAACGCACACGCGCAAAAGATGCATAATCACTGTGACGAGCCCCCAAATAGTGAAATATATCAACTTATGACTGTTGCCTCACACGGAAAGCTATTGTCAAGTATTATGGTTAATGCCAGAAATTGGAGAGCGCTAACATCACCGCAATTGCAAGAATAAACCGCTAGTTTACAACGCATTTGACCTAACCTAATAGTGCGTAAATAATATTTAGAGATGTATTGGGTCCAGCCCGTGAACGCACTTTTTTTGGAAGAAAAAGCAAGTAACGCGAATTTTACACTAAAGTGATTCGCCCTTTGCGTGCGAATACGTAGGTAGCAAGAAAAATGCTAGGCCTGCCGCCTGCGCATGTACCGCGCTCTCGTTAGTTGAAGA
>JAESRJ010000308.1 GCA_016764715.1 Kordiimonadaceae bacterium
GTCGCCCGTCCCGCGGCCAACAAAATGCAGCCCTGACCAGAGGATTTCTTCCGTTTTGGGGTTGGAAAGTATCAGCGCCACTGCGGCCTCACCGTTTTCTTCCAGCAAGGTTGATTTCAACGCGTAAACTGGTGTTTCTGCACCGTACCGGGTGTAAATGCCGCCGGTTGGGTCTGGCGCATCCAAGTTCCACCAGTGGCGAATAACGAGGACATCCGGCATTTGCGAGAGATAGAAGGACGCTAGTTCACTAAGCGCGATCGCCCGGTCAATTTGTCCGTCAGCCTTGGATACCGGCCTAACGTCATTGATCGTGAGAATGATGCCAGGCTTGGCCGCCAGCGCCGGCGATGTGCCAATGTTTGCACCTTTGTCGAAAACCATCCAAGCCAGCGCCACCACAATGACCAGCGAGACCGCTATAGCCATCCGCATGAAATTGTTGTTCGGTGTTCCCGCGCCAGACATTGCCGAAGCTGAGGCCATCTCCCGCATCATCCGGTACCCGTGACGCGGCACGGTTTCCARCATCGTYGGGGAMGCWGARTTRTCRCCRAGTGTTTTRCGCAGYTTRCTRATSGCSACAGGAATTGTTTGCTCGCTTACCTCGCGGCCATCCCATACGGCATCGATCAGCTCTTCCTTGGAAACAACCGCACCGTCCCTGCTGCATAACGTCTCTAAAAGGAGCGAAATCTTGTCTTCAAGCTTTACTGTTCTGCCGTCCGGCGCCTTAAGYTCCTTCAGCATTGGCCTGAAATCCCAGCTTCCCACCTTAAATGAACGGTGAATTTCGCCTTCAGAATGCATTTTCACAAAACAAACTCCCATTCACCATTATGACGCCAAGCCTAAGCACCGCCTGCTGAATTCTATACCGGCAAGGCATGGGGCGGCTACCAAAAAGCGCCAAACCGGCGGCCTGGGTGCAATATTTAAGGGTTCTTAAGGTCCCTTAAGGACCTCTGGGGGATATGGTGAGCCTCATAAACAGTGTGCAGCGCAGAGAAAGCCTCTCAGCAACACAAAACCAGAATTGAGGGAAATCATGGTCTCGAAAACAAAAACATTATTGTTTGCGGCAGCAACCCTGGCCGCTTCAATCGGCGTTCAGGCAGCAGACGTTCCAATTACCGCTGAAAACTGGAAGCTATCTGATAAAGGGGCGGAGTTCGCCACACATAAGGGACGCATGAGCATCAAGCTGAACGGCGGCGGCGCAGAGCTTACAAATAAAACGTTCAAAAACGGCATCATTGAATACGATGTATCAATGAAAGAAGCACGCGGGTTTGGCGGCGCGTATTTCCGCGTACAAGGGGATGAYGCCGAGTATTTCTACTTGCGCCCTCATCTTTCCGGCATGCCCGACGGCAATCAATATGTACCAGAATTCAACGGCTTRTCTGCATGGCAGATGTACCACGGCAAYCGCTACAGCACCGCMGTSGACTATAATTTTGRTGATTGGATCCAYGTAAAGCTYGCRATMAAAGRCAATAAAATGGATGTCTTTATCGACAGTGAACAGCCGATCCTCCATGTAGATAACCTTGCCTTAGGCACAGGCGAAGGCGGCATTCAGCTTGGCGGGGCATTGCAGGATTTCTACTATTCCAATATTAATGTCACCTATACGGACGATGTCACGTTGGTCGGCGAAGCCAAGCCGCTTAAAGAAGAAGCACCAGATTTAATCAAAAGCTTCACTGTCAGCACCAAACCCGTTTCCTCCGTAGATGTGGAGGCGAAATTCACGCTCGACCCTGCCCTTCTGAAAAACCAAGAGTGGACGACATTGGCCGTGAACGAAATCGGCGCTGCAAATCTGGCGCGCATATCAGGCCGAACCAAGGACGCGAATACCCTGTTCGTCAAAATGACGATGAATAGCGACGCGGCAAAGACTGTGTTTATCAAATACGGCTTTAGTGATCGGGTTACTGTTTTCCTCAACGGCAAAGCAGTCGCCTACGGCAACGACACCTACGTTACCCGCGATTACAGGTACCTCGGAACTGTTGGTTTGTTCGACAGTTTGTTCCTTCAACTCAAGCAAGGAGACAACGAAGTGATCTTTGCTGTCACCGAAGGATTTGGCGGCTGGGCGTTTTTAGCGTCAATGGCAAACGTGCCCGGCGTAACCCTAAGTTAATACTAAAGTTAATCAGTTCAACTGGCCTAAGGGCCCTAGTCCATTCATGGCTGGGGCCCTCTTTTTTGAGCCATTGTAGATAGTTAACCGGTTTAAATTTGACGCTTATTCAAAAAACTCCAAAAAAACGAATGGATTATATGTCTGGCATCGTACTAAGTGGTCAACGAGCCTTGAGGCTCTAGGCCAAATTTAGTAAAATTGTCGGACCTCTTATGAACAAGTTTTTTGCAAACAAAATCACATGGTTGGTTATTCTTACCGCAGCAGCGGCAGGAGGTTTTATTTTCTTCGAAGGCGAGCCCGCTGCCGTTGAACAATCGAACACCATTGAAACCGCCAGCGTCGACCGAGGCGATATCGTTCGGTCCATTGCCGCCACTGGCCGTGTACGGGCGCTGGTAACCGTAGAGGTAGGGTCCCAGCTTTCAGGCAAGGTGGAAGACTTATATGTAGATTTCAACGACACAGTAAAAAAAGGTGACATTGTTGCCAGAATAGACCCGCAAACGTTCGAACAGCGCGTCCTGCAAAGCAGTGCAGATGTTGACAGTGCAAATGCCGCCCTTAAGGTCCAACACGCAACTGTAACCCGGGCAAAAATTACACTGGCCCAGGCGGAGCGGGACTATAACCGACTGAAACCACTCGCCAAAGACGGCGCAATTTCACAAGCTAGCTTAGAAACCTCCCTTACAGCATTTGAAGTCGCGGGTGCCAGCCTAACAATAGCGGAAGCGCAAGTTGATAGTGCTCGCGCTAGTGTCATTCAACGCAAAGCATCACTAGCTAGCTCAAGAATTGACCTCGGCAGAACAGAGATCCGCTCTCCCATCGACGGCGTAGTGATTGAACGCAATGTGGATAAAGGTCAAACCGTTGCCGCCAGCCTTTCCGCCCCCATTCTTTTCAAAATCGCCCAAGATCTTCGAAAAATTCAGATTGAAGCCAGCGTTGACGAAAGTGATATTGGCCGTGTCCGAAAAGGTAACACGGTTACCTTCACAGTGGACGCGCACGAAGACCAAACCTTTAGCGGCACGGTCGACCAAGTGCGGCTTTCACCGACCGAGATCAATAATGTTGTCACCTACACAGTGATCGTAAATGCCAGCAACAACCGTTTGCTCCTACTGCCCGGCATGACAGCGAACCTGGAGATTAAAACCGGCCAACGGAGCGATGTGTTGCGGGTGCCCAATAAGGCCCTTCGAATTCGCCCAACCGCCGCCATGCAGGCTTTGATCGCCGAAGAAGCTGAGCRAAGTGGTAACGGCAGAGGCAGGCGCGGCGGCAGAGAAGCTTTTGCCCGTATGTTTGACCAACTGGGCGTGGACCAGGCCACCCGCGACAAAATCGGCAGCGAGACCCGAGCAGTATTTCAGCAAATACGTAGCCAGGCGCAGGCAGGCGGCGACCGTAACCAGATGCGTGCCCAAATCCAGGTTCGGCGGGAAAAAATCATGCGCGACAATCTGACTGACGAGCAATTTCAGAAGTTGCAACAGCTGCAGCGCGCTGCGGCGGAAGTCCGGCCCGGTAAAATCTGGGTACAGGACTCGGCTGGGGTGTTAAGCCAAGTGAATGTGCGTCTAGGGATATCCGACGATAAGTTCACGGAGATTGTAGGCGGCACTGTTGAAGAAGGCGTWAGCRTTGTCACCCGTGTCAGGCGGTCAAGCTGATGACACAGCACCCTATTCTTAGCTGTCGCGGGATTTGCAAAGACTACCCCATGGGAGTGGAAACTGTGCACGCTTTGAAGGATGTAAATTTCGACATTTTTCAAGGAGAAATGATTTCCATCATGGGCGCATCGGGGTCCGGGAAATC
Organism: Kordiimonadaceae bacterium; assembly: GCA_016764715.1. GTDB lineage: Bacteria > Pseudomonadota > Alphaproteobacteria > Sphingomonadales > Kordiimonadaceae > Kordiimonas. The sequence continues at coordinate 3,989 of JAESRJ010000308.1, forward strand.
CACCTTGATGAACCTGCTCGGTTTTCTCGATACGCCAACCGCAGGGGAGCTCAAGATCAACGGTCAAGCTATATCAGGCATGAGCCGCGATAGGCTGGCAGGCTTACGAAACGAGACTATTGGCTTTGTCTTCCAAAGCTTTAATCTGTTAGCGCGCACCAGCGCCCTGGCGAACGTTAAACTGCCGCTGCTCTACGGCAAGCACGAAGGCGTAGACCCAACTAAGCGGGCGGAAGAATGCTTGCATATGGTTGGCCTTTCTGATCGCATGGATCACCACCCAGCACAGCTTTCTGGCGGCCAACAACAGCGGGTTGCCATTGCGCGCGCACTGGTAAGCAACCCCAAAATTATCTTAGCTGATGAGCCGACAGGGGCGCTTGACAGCAAAACCGGCAAGGAAATTCTGGCGCTTTTCAAAGAACTCAATGACAGCGGCATCACCGTTATTCTGGTGACCCACGACCCGGATGTCGGGGCGTTCACCAACCGGCAACTAGTTTTCAAGGACGGACACTTAGTAAAAGACAGCGCCAACAAACTGGAGGCAGTATCATGAGTATTCTTAAATGCATCGAAATTGCCTTTGTCGCGCTGCGGCTTAACATGATGCGCAGTCTGCTCACCATGCTTGGTATCATCATTGGCATTGCSTCCGTTATTGTCATGGTGTCAGCGTCCGACGGCGCGCAGCAACAGATTGAACAAGTTATCAACCGGCTCGGCACCAATATGCTGATCGTGCGCGCGGGATCCCGCAGTTTTGGTGGTAGGCGCGGCGGTGCAGAAAGCGCGGCGCCGATGACAGAAACTGAGCGTGCCGCGCTTTTGGAACTACCTTTCATCACAGGCGTTTCGGGCCAGCTTTCGAGCAGTGCACCGCTTATTTACGGCGGTACAAATTGGCAATCACAAATCCTCGGTGTGCACACCGAGTATCTACCCGTACGCCAGTGGGAGATTTTTGAAGGCCGAGGGTTCTCAGACCGCGAACAAAAGTCAGGGGCCAAAGTCGCTCTTGTTGGGCAGACCATTATCAAAGAACTGTTTGGTGGCAGCAACCCAATTGGTGAACGCATTCGTATTCGCAAAATTCCTTTTACCATCATTGGCGTTCTCAAAGGCAAAGGCCAAACCAGCTTTGGCCGGGACCAGGACGATGTGGTGATGATCCCGCTCGCGACGCATAGGATGCGCATCAGCGGACGAAGCAGCGCCTCTGTTGTTAACAGCGTCGGACGGATTTACCTGACGGTGGAGCAAGATTTCAACATGCCCGACGCTGAAGAAGAGATCGCCTACACCATGCGAGAAGTGCGAGACATCAAACCTGGCACCAATGATGATTTTAGCGTGCTCAATATTTCGTCCTTCATTGCCGCCCGGAACGAGACACAAGCGACGCTGGGCGTCTTGCTTGCGGCCACTGCCGCCATTTCGCTGCTGGTTGGCGGCATTGGCATCATGAATATCATGTTGGTATCGGTGACAGAACGCACAAAAGAAATTGGCCTGCGCATGGCTGTCGGAGCACGGGAAAAGGACATTCTCAATCAGTTTTTGGTGGAAGCCATAGTGCTTTGCCTTGTGGGCAGCGCCATTGGCATTGGCATTGGCTACCCGGCAACAGGGGCCATTGCAGCGATCGGTGAATTCCCKGTTCTWATYAAACCMGAAACCATTGCCATAGCCGTGGGGGCGGCAGCCTTTGTTGGCTTGTTCTTCGGGTTTTACCCGGCTAGGCGCGCATCAAAGCTCGACCCGATTGAGGCGCTAAGAACCGAATAAAGAGCACGCTTGTAGACTGCTTGGAAGGTACCTAAAGTACCTCAATATTTTCCTGTTATGTGTAAAGCAGCAATTGAGGAGTATCCGATTGGAATCTAGGTGCAAATGTGGGGCAGTCGTCATAGGGGTTAGTACAGAAGTGCATCGGAGCATTAACTGCCATTGTAACATGTGCAGAGAAAATCACGGATCAGCGTTTACTACTTGGGTATCAGTGGATGCCGAACACGTCTCTTTACCCATAAGCGCATCGGTGACTGAGTATTCTGTAAGCGAAAATTGTCGTTCCTATTTCTGTGCTCAATGTGGCACAAAGGTGTATGCAACAGATGATCGCTATACAGGCGTGGTCGCGYTTTTGGCAGGCACAATTTTTGGCATAGAGTTAAAGATGCCAGAAGGCGACTATTTCTATAGCGATAAAGCGCCTTGGTGCATATCAAACTCGGATATCCCAAAATATGGCGGTACTAGTGGATTTGAAAAGCTAGACAATCCTTCACAAGAAAGTTAAGTCGTAGCTTCGCCACATGGAGCAGCGCCTACGGGTACGCGCCACTTTTTTTTGATTTAGAGGCACCCTTTTACATGGCTATTCCAACCCGTACTATTGATGTCGCTATTATCGGCGCAGGCCCTGCAGGCCTAATGGCTGCCGAAACACTTATTGCGGCTGGCCACAAA
>JAESRJ010000309.1 GCA_016764715.1 Kordiimonadaceae bacterium
TTACTTTTGAACGATAAGTTATGGGGCGCCAGCCGTGCTGACGCCCCATAAAGGCTTGTGATTAATCTATAAAGAAACCAGACCACCTAAACTGGCCCCGGTGCCTTTTTTTCGCGCTTCACTAGCAGCTTATTCACGGCTGATACATAAGCACGTGCCGAGGCAATAACCGTATCTTCGTCCGCGCCCTGGCCGTTCGCTGTGCGGCCTTCATGTTCCAGCCTTACAGTACATTCTGCTTGCGCATCAGTACCGTGGGTTACAGCATGGACCTGAAAATGCTGCAGCTTGGGCGAAAACTCGATTACGTCTTTGATAGCGTTAAAAGCGGCATCCACAGGGCCGGAGCCGTATGTAACTGCTTTCACTTTATCGCCGTCGATTGTCATGGTGATATCGCACACAGCATGCCCATTCGATGACGAATAGTTGTTCAGAGCTACCACCTGCATACGGTTAGCCCACGTGGCAACTTCATCGTCCACCAGTGCAATGATATCTTCATCATAGATCGTCTTCTTGCGGTCACCCAGTTCTTTGAAACGCCGGAAGCATTCCTGAAAGGCATTGTCGCCGAGTTCATAGCCCAGTTCTGCCAATTTATCCGCAAAGGCGTGTCTGCCTGAGTGTTTGCCCATCGCTAAGGTGGATTTGGCAACGCCGACAGACTCGGGTGTCATTATCTCATAGGTTTGCGCATCTTTGAGGATACCGTCCTGATGGATCCCCGCCTCATGAGCAAATGCATTTGCACCGACAATGGCTTTATTATTTTGCACGGTAAATCCAGTGACGGTCGAAACCAGCTTACTTGCCTTCATAATATCTGTTGTTTTGATATTGGTATGGTACGGCATCGCGTCAGCGCGGGTTTTAAGCGCCATAACGATCTCTTCCATCGCCGCGTTGCCCGCGCGCTCGCCAATACCGTTGATCGTACATTCAATTTGCCGCGCGCCGCCAGCAAGGCCAGCCAAGGAGTTAGCAACTGCCAATCCTAAATCATTATGACAGTGGGTTGAAAAAATTGCTTTGTCAGAGTCCGGGACGTTTTCGATAACGCTGCGGAACATTTGTTCAAATTCGGTGGGCGTAGCATAACCAACCGTGTCGGGCAGGTTAATTGTGGTGGCCCCGGCGCGGATGGCCGTTTCAACGGCGCGGTATAGGAAATCAAGATCGGTGCGGGTTGCGTCCTCCGCGCTCCACTCCACATCATCCACAAATTTGCGCGCATGGGTGACAGAGCCGTGGATCGCGCTAATCACATCCTCAGGGTCCATTTGCAGCTTCACTCTCATATGAAGCGGGCTTGTGGCAATAAAGGTATGAATGCGAGCTTGTTTGGCGGGTTTTAGTGCTTCTGCGGCACGCTCGATATCACCGAGCGCTGCACGCGCCAAAGAGCAAATAGTCGAGTTTTTAATGCGTTCCGAAATCTGCTTTACGCATTCGAAATCGCCGTTTGACGCAATTGCAAACCCTGCCTCAATAATATCTACATTCATGCCTTCCAGCACTTCTGCAATTTTCAACTTTTCCTCAAGCGTCATCGACGCACCGGGAGACTGCTCGCCGTCCCGGAGAGTGGTATCAAAAATTCTCACACGGTTATTTTCGCTGTGTGACATCACACTTCACCTTAATTTCATGCTGTTAATTTTGAGTTGAGAAACTGGCTTTTACCCTTAAACACTGCGGCGCCTTAGCACCTTGCCCACGTGTTTAAGGGCCAATAAGTCGGCCAGCACCTAGTAGAAGGAGGCTTAGCAGAAATAGAGAACTAACGAAGAAAATAGAACGCAGCTGTTCGTCCGCGCGCATTGCCTTAGCGGTTGCGCCGCGCCGACGGCGCCTAGGGTCGTATATATTTGAATTTACAGTTGTCATTCTTCGTTCAAGTTCTTCAAGAATTTCCAATTCCTAATGATGTACTAGCTTACATTGTTATGGCAAGAGGAATTTTTAAGAAATTATATTTCAATCGAAACTAATAAATCGGAATTATTGCCAAAATACGGCACTTGGACGTTTTGGRCGAAGAAYAAARTTACTCAGCTGCAACAGTGACNTTTTTTACGGCTAGAAATCTGACGCCACAGCMCCACCATCARMACWGGCAARGCSAGYTCYAGCCCCATCAAKGAACTAAACAGCTCCTGCGGTGCCCCGACACTATAATAGGAAACAATTCGGCCAATGCCGCTCGCGAAAAAGACTGCTGCTAAATACGGCACGCGGCCCAGGTTTTTGCTCAAACTACGTCCCGTGGCGATAAGAACGCAGCCGTAAGCAAACCAGTAAACCGAATAGAACCGCAGTTCATTATCAACATTCACTTGCGTAAACCCTTCAACAACTGGCTGAGGGCCGAGCACCAGTGCATTCAACGCCGTCGCTGCCTGGGCTGTAGCATCAGGCCCAAAAGCGAAAATAGAAATTGCTGTTACCAGCGCGGCCAAACCTAATGTTATCAGAATAATGCTAAGTATTTTTTCCGGCATAGTGCTTCCTTGGGCTAAATTCCAGTGCAGCCTACGCCAAGACAAGGGAATGCGAAAAGGCGCTTTGTCCCACCCTATAGCGCTCCACCAAGCAAATCAGCAGCGTCCAGAACATACTCATATTCATCGCACCATTCGCCCTTTACAAAAGCCGCTTTTTTCTTGAGCGGGCCGCGTTTGAAACCAATTTTTTCAAGGACGGTCCCCGAAGCCATATTCCTAATATCAATTTCAGCTTCCAACCGCTCGACACCCGCCGCCGAAGCCACCGCAGGAAGCACCAACTTGAGCACTTCCGTCATAAAGCCTTTACCCCAAGCGTCGCGGTGGAGGCTGTACCCAACTTTGACWGAGTTYGCGCCGTCAATTTTGATGCCTAGCCCAACATCACCGATTGCCCGGCCACTAGCGCGCTCCTCGACCATCAACTGCACCCAGGCACCGTCAGGTAATCTATCTATTGCAGCCATTTCCGCGCAAAAAGCGCGAGATTGTTCTATTGTGTATGGGTACTTCCACAGCGTATAGCGCGCCACATCAGCATCATCCCGCCAGCTAAGAAAAGCCTCCGCATCGGCCATGCAAAACTGCCGAACGATCAACCTGTCGGATTTTAAAGGTAGAAAATCTTTCATAGGATGAAACTATTACTCCGGCAAATTCAGCTCAAACAAAAAGAGCGGCCCCGCGGAGCCGCCCTTTCTAAAAATTGCGATGTGTAGCTAAAAAACTAGTTTTTTGCTTTGTCTACCAGCTGGTCCTTTTGCATCCACGGCATCAAACCACGCAGCTTGGTTCCAACTTCTTCAATTGGATGCCGTGCAGCGATGGCCCTGTGGGCTTTTAGTTCTGGGTTGCCGGCCTTATTATCAAGAATGAAATCCTTCACGAAGCGGCCTTGTTGTATATCTTCGAGAATGCGCTTCATTTCTGCTTTGGTATCGCTCGTGATAACACGTGGTCCAGATTTGTAATCGCCGTATTCGGCTGTGTTTGAGATTGAGTAGCGCATATTAGCAATGCCGCCTTCGAAGATCAGATCAACAATCAGCTTMACTTCGTGCAGACATTCGAAATAAGCCATCTCGGGCGCGTAGCCGGCTTCAACAAGCGTCTCGAAGCCAGCTTTAATCAGTTCAGATACACCTCCACACAGAACGGCCTGCTCACCAAAGAGATCAGTTTCACATTCTTCGCGGAAGTTGGTTTCCAATATACCTGACCGGCCACCGCCGATGGCGGAAGCGTACGCCAGGCACAAATCATGCGCTTTACCAGATGCGTCAACATGCACGGCAATGAGGCACGGCACACCCTGCCCCATTGCGTACTGGGACCGCACAGTGTGGCCTGGGCCTTTCGGTGCAACCATGATCACATCAAGGTCTGGGCGGGCCTCGATCAAACCAAAATGAATATTCAGGCCATGCGCAAACATAAGCGCAGCGCCTTCTTTCATATTACCCGCAAGTTCAGTTGCGTAGATATCGGCCTGATGTTCGTCAGGAGCCAGCATCATCACCATATCGGCTTCGCGCGCAGCTTCTGACGCTGTCATAACCTCAAAACCGGCAGCCTCAGCCTTTTTGCGTGTTGAGCTATCTTCACGCAGTGCAACAATCACCCGCGAAATACCGCTATCGCGCAGGTTTCCTGCGTGGGCATGCCCCTGGCTTCCGTACCCAACGACGGCAATGGTTTTGTCCTTAACCAGATTTAGATCTGCATCGCTATCAAAATAAACACGCATGTTTTCGTCCTCAAAAGGGGGCAACGCCCCGTATCAACCTATCAACTATGAAAGTCCAAAAATTCTTTAACTAGGATTAATCCTGAAGCCCGGTTTCGCCTCGGCATAAAGCTGCCGCACCGGTACGCGCCACCTCTACCAAGCCAAGTTCTCGCATCAAATCAACAAAGGCATTCAGCTTTTCCGCCGACCCCGTTAACTCGAAGATAAAGCTGTTTATGGTGCTGTCCACTACATTGGCACGAAATGCTTCCGCAATACGTAGTGCTTCGATACGGTGTTCGCCGCCACCCGATACTTTCACTAAGGCCAAATCACGGGACACAAAAGGGCCATCCGCAGTTAAATCAGTAACATCGTGCACCGGCACTAAACGGTCCAGCTGGGCTTTGACCTGCTCAATCGCCATTGGCGTACCACTGGTCACAATCGTAATACGTGACCGCTTCCCAGAATTAGCCACTGCTGCCACTGTTAAGCTTTCAATATTATAGCCGCGGCCGGAAAATAGGCCGATTACCCGCGCAAGAACGCCAGCTTCGTCATCAACGATTAGGCCAATTGTATGCTGCACCGCAGTGCCAATATCTTTCATGGAACCATCCATCATGCTATTTACTCAGTGAAATTAGGTTAAACGACTGCGAGCGCTTCGTCATCAGTTGGTTTGCTTGCTGTGTCAGATGACAGCAACATTTCATTGTGTGCGGCACCCGCGGGCACCATAGGAAACACGTTTTCCAACTTGGCGATGCGGCAATCCACAAGCACAGGGCCGTCATGATCAATCATTTCCTGAATGGTGGCATCAAGCTTGGCCGGGTCTTCAACGATCAGGCCTTTAATGCCGTACGCTTCAGCCAGTGCCACAAAATCAGGCAGCGCGCTGGAATAAGTCTCTGACCGGCGACCTTCATAGGACATATCTTGCCATTGGCGCACCATGCCCATAAATTCGTTGTTCATAATGAATATCTTAACCGGCAGGTTATACTGAACGATTGTGCCCAGCTCTTGAATATTCATTTGGATTGAGGCTTCACCGGCTACATCAATACAGAGACTGTCCGGAAAAGCGATTTGTGCGCCAACGGCTGCAGGCAATCCGTAGCCCATTGTGCCCAGCCCACCAGAGGTAAGCCAGTGGTTGGGTTTATCAAACCCGAGATACTGCGCCGCCCACATCTGGTGTTGGCCCACTTCAGTCGAAATAATGGTGTCCCTGCCCTGAGTAAGGGCGTGSAGGCGCTCCAACGCTTTTTGCGGGATAATCACGCTGTCACTATCTGTATAAGAGAGGCTTTTCTTTTCACGCCACGTAGCGATCTGCTGCCACCAGTCATCGAGCGTGGGCTGGTGCTTACCGTAGCCTTCTTCCGCCCAGATATCGAGGAAACGCCGTAGCACAGACCGCGCGTCGCCAACAATAGGCACGTCTACCCGCACTGTTTTGTTGATGCTTGATAAATCGATATCAACGTGGATCTTCTTTGAGCCCGGAGAGAAGGCATCAAGCCGGCCAGTTACGCGGTCATCAAACCGAGCACCAATTGCCAGCATCACATCGCAGTCATGCATTGCATGGTTTGCTTCCCACGTGCCGTGCATGCCGAGCATACCTAAAAACTGTTTATCGCTAGCCGGGTAACACCCTAGCCCCATGAGCGTATTCGTAACCGGCATGCCCGTTACTTGCGCAAACTCTGCCAAAAGCTCGGACGCCTCAGGCCCAGAATTAATGATACCACCGCCTGCGTAAATTATGGGGCGCTCCGCCGCAGCAAGCAGGGCAACTGCTTCGCGGATAGCCGTCTCGTCACCCTCAGTTTGAGGCTTGTAGGTTCTATGTTCAGTGATTGAGCCTAAATGGTATGCAGCTTTTTCAATCTGCACATCTTTCGGCATATCGATAACAACCGGTCCCGGACGACCCTTTGTGGCTACATAAAAGGCTTCGTGGAAAACATCAACAATATGCGCTGCGTCTTTCACCAAATAATTATGCTTYGYRCAGTGGCGMGTAATGCCAACGGTGTCKGCTTCCTGRAAYGCGTCGCTGCCAATYAAATGGCGCGCCACCTGSCCCGTGATACAWATCATGGGGATACTATCCAGCATCGCGTCCGTCAGACCGGTTACTGCATTGGTAGCACCAGGCCC
>JAESRJ010000099.1 GCA_016764715.1 Kordiimonadaceae bacterium
CTTCTACGTGCCCTTGACCTGCTGCGACCGGAAGACCGTTTTGATATTACCCTGTTCAACGATGAGTTTACCCGGTTGTTTGGTAGCAGCCAGCCCGCCACAAGCCAGAACCTTTCGGGCGCGCGCGCAATGATACGCTCAGTAGAAGCGGACGGTGGTACTGAGATGCGGGGCGCGCTCTATAGTTCGCTTGCGGACAGCTACGGCAATGAAGACCTGCGTCAGATTATGTTCCTCACCGACGGCGCAGTTGGCTACGAAGAAGAAATGTTCCGCATAATCGATAGAGACCTCGGCACGGCGCGGCTGTTTATGGTTGGGCTTAGCGCTGCACCGAACGGATGGTTTATGCGCAAAGCTGCAGAATTTGGCCGCGGCCTTCATGTGCAGATAGACGATGTTTCAGAAGCTCAGTCGGTACTCGAGAGCCTATTCGAAGACATGGCACGGCCGAGCCTATCGRGGCTCGCGCTGGACACTGGTGAAAATAGTGCGAATTATCCGGCACGCTTGCCAGATTTGTTCGGGGATCGCCCGGCGGTTTTTGTTAGTAAACTTGGTGCGGGCGCGAGCGCAATTACGCTTTCCGGTAGGCGCGGCACTGGCGAATATTGGGCAAAAGAATTTGGCACAGAAAATGTCGCAAATGGTACAGGGATTGCCAAGCTGTGGGCACACAAAAAAATAGAAGATATTTCCGATGACCGTATCCGGGGGAAGCCGTATGAMGCAGCGAAAATACAGATACTTGAGGTGGCGCTCAGCTATAAAATCCTGAGTGAATACACCAGCTTCGTGGCTGTTGARGACCGCGCAAGCCGTAACCGAGCGGAGGCGCTAAAACGCGCGTCTGTGAAAGGTAACCTACCAAATGGTACCAGCTCGGAGCAGTTTTTTGGCCCGCAAACTGCCACACCTATGATGATGAAKTTACAGKTTGGCCTTGGGGGTCTCCTGCTCGCCGCCGCGATGTTTTTCCTCGCATCTCGGCGGCGAGGCAGGAATGCGACTAGTGGTGCGCGTTAGCCGGTCGGTCAGGTTGAAAGCCGGCGCGCTCGTGGTTGGGGCTGCAGCCCTTTGGCAAATTGGATCGGCGGCGCTGATTGCAGGCAAAGCGTGGCTTGCACCAATTTTGATCGCGGATGCCTGGACGGAAACCCTGGCCACGGGCGCGCCCAAAAAACCCTGGTCCTGGGCTGATACAGTGCCCGTGGCAAAGCTAGGCGTTCCTRCTTTTGGCGTGACSCGCTATGTGATGGACGGCGATAATATGCGCTCKYTRGCWTTYGGGCCRGTGCARTCGGGGSGYRCGCMYGCGCAGATAATCTTCGGCCACCGGGATACCCATTTTGCCTTTTTGAAAGACCTCGTAAAGGGCACTTTATTAACCTACCAAAAGGCTGACGGCAGGACGGCGCGGTACCGCGTGAACGCTAGTTGGGTTGCGGATAAAGAGGAGATGTATATGCCTGGCGGCATGCACCGTTCGGCTTTGCTGCTTGTTACCTGTTACCCGTTCGGCGCGGCTTACGCCAGCGGTGACCAGCGGTTTATCGTATTGGCCACACTGGAAAGCCAGCCCTTATGATATAGCTTATAGCTGCTAGGGAATTTCGCCGGGCCAAAGTTCAACGGAACCAAGGTGCGGCATAGGGGGATAAAGATATGGCTGACGGATCAAAACCAAATGCGATGCAATTGTGGTTGAACGCGATCGAGCCGAAGCAGGATTTTGACGAAGGCCTTGTCCCGCCTGAACCCGATTACGCAGATGCGGCCAACTGGGCCGCGCGGCCAGAAGCGATGGCTGCGGCGGCCTTCACGCCAAAAGGTGCAATAGCGATTGATCCCGCTGATGCCAAAGTGGATGTATTTTATGTGCATCCCACCACTTATTTAGGCACCGGGAACTGGAATGCTGATATCAGCGGCGACCCCGCTGGAACCCGTGCCAGTGAGATTGTAGACCAGTGGATGATGCCAGAGCATGCCGGGCTGTTTAATGGGTGTTGCCGTATWTATGCACCGCGTTACCGGCAAGCAACGCTGGCCGTTTTCTATAGGCCCGGCCAGAGCGCCCGCAAAGCGCTTGATCTGGCCTACGCCGATGTTGCACGCGCATTTGCGCATTATATCAAACACGATAATGGCGGCAGGCCCTTCATATTAGCGGGCCATAGTCAGGGTGCTGCACAGTTGATGCGGTTGCTTGCGGAAGGGTTTGATCCAGCGCTGAAAAGTAAATTGGTCGCAGCTTATTTGCTTGGTTTCAGAGTAACGCAGGAAAAGGCTGAAAGCTTCGCCCATATTGTAGCGCCTGCTGAAGGCAGCGCAGACACTGGTGTGTTTGTTGCTTACGATGCTCACCTCGAAGGCACCGACCCGTTTACTCAATCTGATAATGCTGAACACTGGTTGCCCACTGGTTGGAAACCGCGCAAAGGCACTGACGTGATAGCCATCAATCCTGTAAATTGGTCGCGAACAGTAGCTTCTGCGCCTGAGGATCATCTCGGCATGGCTTGGGTTGCCTTGAGTAAACCATTCTTACATGCCGGGCTGTATATGCCAGGTGATGACGGGGGTGTCGGGCTAAAGGCTGAAGCACTCGAAGCTCCAATTACACCCGGTGTATCTGTACATATTGACGAGCACGGCTTCCTGAAGATCAGTAAACCTGAGCAGGCGGCGTTTAACGCAGGTATTTACGGCGGCGTATATCACACCCGCGACGTCAGTTTGTTTTACATGAATTTGCGCCAAAACGCTGAAGACCGCGTGCGGGCATATTTGGAAAAACACTAGCTCACATTTTAGTGTCTAGCTGCTAAAACCTGTATTTACGGGCCAKCARSSMKMSWRCSYTKCRRYCNTSCYCWANTKWTMAMTKARGWGTKRYKYYRTWCATAYKKGYNATNAATAWSNTGNCTTCMCMNACMWCWKWKRGANCGATGCTGAACGAGAAGCGCGCCGCAATACTGCATAGGCGCTTCTATATGCAGGAGGCCAAAATCCATGAGCGAGTTTGAAGTTTATACCGCAGCGACCGCACCTAAAAATGCCGTCGCTTCCCTGGATGGCGCCAAAGCAAAATTTGGGTTCACGCCTAATTTGCTGGGTGTGATGGCAGGGGCGCCGCCCCTTTTGGAAGCGTACCTGACGATGATGGGTATTGCATCCAGGACAAACCTGACTGGTGTTGAGCAACAGGTGGTATACCAAGCAGTAAATTTTGAAGCTGGCTGTACTTACTGTGTCGCAGCGCACAGCGTGGCCTCTGACGGCGCGGGTATCCCTGCTGATATTACAGATGCGTTGCGAGCCGGGGGCACATTGCCAGATGCCAAACTGAACACACTCGCCGAGTTCGTGCGCAAGATGCACAGCGCTGGGGGCTGGGTCAGCGAGGCAGACCGTGCTGAGTTATATGCGGCTGGTTATTCGAGCGAAACCGTTCTTGAAGTGATTGTGCTGATGGCAACAAAGACGCTGACGAACTTCACCAACCATGCGGCGGGAACACCGCTTGATGCCGCCTTTGAAGGGCGGCGCTGGGAAAAGCCCCTAGTCGAAGCAGCTGAGTAAGTGAATTTTGTAGCTACCGAATAAGTAAGTGTTGAAACGACTGAATAAATAATATGAACCCTCGCTTGCACCGTTTCCCCGTACTTGGGTGCAAGCAAAATCTGCGCGCGGCATAGTGTAAAGGAGTGCTCCACATTAAACTTTGCACATCCACTAAGACCCGGACGTACTTTCTGTTTTCCTCTGGGTTTGGTGCCGCGCGCAGATACTAATATCATGCGAAGGCTTGCGTCCGAATATGCTGCGCCACTAAGTGGCGAGGCTGTTACTTTGTTAGCCAGGCCGGGCCTTTTTCGCCTCGGTAATAGGGCAGCCAAAACCGGATGCCAAGCGGAACGCCCAAGTTTAGCCAGAAGGCAACTGTGATTAGCACGTAGAAAACTTCAGGCGTGAATACGCTGTTTTGCACGTAGGCGATATCAATCACTACAAAGGCCAGTTCGGCGCGCCCTAGCATGCCAAAACCGATTACCCCACTTTCCGCCCAGTTGAAACCGGCCGTGTAGCGCGCGGCCAAGCCAGCCGCAGCCACTTGGCCAATTACCATCAGGACAAACAGCGTCGCGATTTGCGGCAGTAGCGACAGGAACAGCGGCATATCGAAAACAATCTTGCCGCCCAGCACAATGAAGAAAATCGGGCCAAGCCATGTGAAGGCCGTATTATCAATGATAGACTTTACTCGCCGGTAGTTTTTCCTGCCCTCGCCGGTGCCCTTGCCAAAATGGAAATATTCTTCGCGGATAATCAGGCCTGCCATATAGGCCCCGACCGCCGAATGAAAGCCCATTTCGTGAGCTAGAAGGCCGATAGACACGGCCAGAATAAGCACCATCAGCATTGCGTTTTCGCCTTGGGCGAATGTGAATATCTTTTGGATGCCGTGGCGGCCCAATATGGGCACACGGCTGAAAATTCCCGCTTCATTTCCAGACGGCAAAATCCACATTGAAAGCGCGGTAACCATGGCGAAGAATGCAATGGCCTCCAGCAGGATAATCATCAAGGAATGTGCCGACAGCTCGTTTTCACCCGTGGCAATGGGTACTATTACCGCCACGAGCGCCATGGACACGATACCATCGAGCACGGCGGACGTCATAATGCCAGTTGCCATTCGGGACCTGCCAAGGCCTTCAATCTTTAGCGTAACCAATGTTAACGACACGGCGGTTGCCATCATTGCCAAACCAGAAAGTAACGCGATCGACGTGCTGCCCCAAAAAAACATCGTCACATTATAGGCGACAAGAAAGGGCACAAGCCCGCCGAAGAAGGCGATGCCCCATGTGAACTTAAGAGATTTTATAAAACGGCTGGCGCTTTCTTCAAAACCGAGCGCAAACATGATCAGCACGATGCCTACTTCAGCAAGGCCGGCAATGAAAGGTGTTGGTTCCGTCGGAAGCATGTCGGTGTTGGTTAGAACTGCGCCGAGGAAAATGAAAAACAATACAGAGGTGAGTTTGAGCTYGTCTGCCAGAAAGCTGCCCGCGAGAACGGCGACCCAGATGATGGTTAAATGCGTCAGGTTTTCCAATGAAGCGGCCTTGAAAATCGGTTTAAAACAATTGGCTGGCTGTAGTTGTAATTTGGTTAGTCTAACGGGTTTTAGTTAATAGGCCTTTACCGTCAGCACTGGTTTTAAAGAGAGCTGCATTTGCGTTCTCGCAGAAATAGTTTTATTAAATAAATAAAAAACTTGAATTAATAAAATTATTCTCCAATTCTAGTGGATGCGGGGCACCATCAGTGATAGGCACGCCGGTACGGCCAAGGGGCGATTATAGCCCGGCCGGCGCCGAGTGGCTTGCGATTAAGGATAAAGTTTTACCATGGAAAAGCGGATCAAATTTGTTGTGTTTATGGTCTATTTCATGGCCTTCCTCGGCATTGCTATGCCGTATCCGATTATGGCACCACTGTTTCTCTCTGGCGAGCTTGCTTCCCCCTTTTCCGCTGAGGTGGCCATGGGTTTGGCGCTGGCGGTTTATCCGCTGGGACTGTTCGTAGGCGGCGGCATCCTCGGAAGTTATTCCGATAAACACGGCAGGCGGCCTGTGCTTTTGTTCAGCCTTACACTAACTGCGCTGGGCACGGTTTGGTCCGGCTGGGCGATATATGAGGCTGATTTTTGGCAATTGGTTATCAGCCGCCTTGTCACCGGGTTTTTTGAAGCCAACGGCAGCATTGCACGTGCCATGCTGATCGATATGGAAAAAGGAAAAACCAAAGCCTCCTCTTTTGCCTTGCTCAGCGTTGGCGGCTACGCGGGGTATTTGCTTGGGCCYATTCTRGGTGGYTAYYTGTCKGTATGGGGCAATGCMRCGCCKTTYCTTGTTGCGGGYGTTATGGGYGCAATYGCSCTGCTKYTGGCGGCGATGTGGCTRCCRGAAACCAATGCKCGGGTGAARGCCAAYGATGCRCCGCTSAAGCGCCCAAGCCTGTTTGCAATGCTGCGCGACCACAGCGTGTTTCGCCAACTGCTGATCGCCCAGTTCCTGTTAACCATCGGCGTCAATACATTTTACCAATTCTACCCCTTAATGCTGGCCGCGCGCTGGGATGCAGACCCGGTCACGATAGCGCAGATCAATATGTTTTTCACGGGCGCGATGATCCTGTTTGCCATTGTCGGCGTGTCGCGGCTGGAGAAGGTCATGACGCTTGGCAAAAAGCTGATATTTGGCGGCATTGCGCATGCTATCTTGATGCTGGTGATTTTGCAGGCCACCACCATACTGGCGGCAATTATTATTGCAGTTTTCATTGGCTTTGCGGTGGCGATTTTAAACGCTGCGATCCCGGCCTTTATC
>JAESRJ010000310.1 GCA_016764715.1 Kordiimonadaceae bacterium
TACATTTTTGCAAACCCGGAACCTCTTGTGAAAAGTCAACAGGCTCGGGGCCTTGCACCCATAGGGCCCGCCGGGGTAAGTCCCGTGCCAACAACACGCGAACCGGGGTGGGACGGCGTCCATGGCCAATACAGACAGTTTCATCGAAGAAGTCAGCGAAGAGGTTCGCCGCGATCAGCTATTTACGCTGTTCCGCCGGTGGGGCTGGATCCCGATCCTGTTGATTCTAGGCATTGTGGGCGGTGCTGCCTTTAGTGTCGGCGGCAAATCAGAGGGCGAGTTTTACATCGGTTACCTGAAGCGTGATTTTGATAGCGCATCTCTTACAGATGTAAGTACCTTTACCTATGGTGCCTCGCTTCTAATTGACGCATCAGGGTTAACTAGCGTTAAATTTAGTCTTGATCGGTCAGTATTAGAATCAACTGCCCTATCTGCAAATCCCATTGCTAGATTTGCCCGTCTTCGTCCGGCTTCTGGTATTTTGGATACCGCCTTCGCTGTAAGAATTGAGCACGAATTACAGCGGAACATGCTGCTGAACATTAGAGCTTCGTATAATAACAATGATTATATCAACTTAGGCCGTGTAGATATTCTGACGAAATTTGGTGTAGGTGCCAAATATCTTCTCAATCGCAACTTCTCTCTCAATTTCGATTATGAATATGATCGTCGCGAAACAAGTGACCGCGTTGATGCTGATTACAAACGTCACACTTTCCTTGTTGGATTGAAGGCTCAGTGGTAGCCAGTCGCTTATTTGCATGATATGTTACTGACTGATTTTTTTAATGGATGGTAACACATTGTGACTAAATTTTTGACACTGCTATTTGCCGTAGTGTTTCTAGCTAGTGGCGCCTTTTCTCAAAGTGGAGAGGCGCCCTATCAGTTGGGATCCGGCGACCAAATTCGAATTACTGTTTTTGGTGAAGAAGACTTATCGGGTGAATTTGAAATTGATGGTGGCGGCATGGTATCATTGCCGCTGATCGGCGCAGTTTTCATTGGTGGAAAGAATATATCCAGCGCTCAGGCTGCCGTTGTAACGCTTCTAGCTGATGGCTATTTGATTTCTCCTCGCGTCAATATTGAAGTTCTAAACTACCGGCCCTTCTATATTATTGGTGAAGTTAACAAGCCTGGCAGTTATTCCTATGTAAGTGGTATGACCGTGCTGCAAGCGATAGCGCTTGGCTCAGGTTTTACCTACCGTGCAAACGAAAAAAAATTCGAGTTGACACGTAAAGTGGATGGTAAAGACGTTAAAATCACCGTTAGGCTCGAAACCATCGTTCGCCCCGGTGATATTATCCGCGTCGATGAACGCTTTTTTTAAAAATAAAGTCTAGTGAATACAATGCATGATAACCGAATGACGCAGGATGCTCTGCCGTTTGCGCAGCAGCACGTGAACGAGCAAGAAGAAGACGTAATTGATATCCGGGCGCTTTTAACAACGCTGTGGCGCCGCAAATGGATAATAGTGAATACGACAGTATTCCTTTCGGTGCTTGCGTTATTGATTTTGGTACAATTGACACCGCGCTACACCGCTGAAGGTTTGATGGCAATTCAAAGCCGTCAGAATATCGCAGTTGATATCGAAGCTGTGATCTCAGGTATTGGCACAGATGTCGCGGCGATCAAAACCGAGATAGATGTTTTACAGTCTCGGCGATTGGCGCGAAAACTGGTCGTGCAATTGAATCTAGTAAATGACCCTGAGTTTAACGCTGAACTGCGCCCGAAGGGCGGGCTCCTGTCCCTTTTGAACCCGTTGGGCTACCTCCCAGATGCTTGGTCCGATGCCATATTTGGCCGTTCGGTCGATACGCGCTCAGACGCGGTAAAAGCAGCAGCAACAGAATCTAAAGTTGTTGGCGCCGTAATAGCGAATCTTACCGTAARTAACCCAGCGCGGTCTTATACMATCAAATTGGGTTTCCAATCGCTGAACGCTGAAAAGTCCGCCCGCATAGTTAATACTCTTGCCGAGATTTACCAAACTGATCAGTTGGAAGTTAAGTTTGAAGCGACACAGCGCGCTAATGAATGGCTGAACGAGCGCGTATTTTCTCTGCGCGATAAGGTGCGCACATCTGAGCGCGTTGCCCAGGCGTATAGGGAAAAAAACCAGCTCCTKCAGGCAGGCGCKGGCGGTTTGGTTGTGGAACAGCAGCTTGTGCAATTAAACAGTCAGTTAATTGAGGCTAAAGTTGACTTTGCKAGYGCRCARTCRCGTCAGCTACAAATCGAAWCATTGGCCGCTARCGGCAACACCGAAACRTMTTCYGTAGCTGAAGTCTTGCGGTCTCCRCTDATMCAGCGTTTGAAAGAACAAGAATCTGWGGTGCAGCGTAATCGYGCRGAACTCGGGACACGCTATGGCCCGAAACACCCGAATATGATCAAYGTCRARGCCGAGCTKCTTGATATTGAAAGYAAAATTSGACTTGAGGCCGATAGRGTGGTTGCGGGTATYGGYMGCGARGCGCAAATTGCTGCCATCCGCGTAACAACCTTRGAAGAAAACTTAAATACGCTGAAAGCCGAAAATTTYGAAACTAGYCGAGCGCAAGTGCAGCTGCGCGAGCTGGAACGCGAAGTAGAAGCCAATAGTTTGTTGCTTGAAACYTTTTTAACTCGCTTTAAAGAAACGACTAGTCAGTCAGGCCTACAGCAAGACGACGCTCGGATTATCTCCCGGGCAGATATCCCAACGGAGGCTTCRTTCCCTAAGAAGAAACTGACCATGCTCTTGGTTATATTTGCAGGGTTAGGTATTGGCGTAGGGTTAGTYTTTCTACTTGARGCGCTTGACAATGGGTACCGGAACTTTGATCAGCTGCGTTTGGACCTTAAGTTACGYGGTTTGGGAATGATCCCGCTTGTTGACAAGGCCGTATTGAAAAAACTGCGCCCGGAGGAGTATCTCCAGGAAAGGCCAACGTCATCGTTTGCTGAAGCGCACCGCAATATTCATGCGTCGTTGATGTTTACGGGGACATCTGGCCGGGCCCCCAAAGTGTTGGCAGTAACTTCTTCGGTTCCAGGAGAAGGYAAGTCGACAGCTTCTTTGTGCTTGGCRCAAATATTRGGCCGCTCAGGGCAGAAAATTCTGGTMGTAGAAGCAGATTTACGCCGTCCGGTGTTGAAACACCGGTTAGGTATAGGCAGCGAGTATGCCAGCCTGAACGATTTGTTCGCTTCAACTACTAAGGAACGGGCGGACCTGAAAGTTTATGAAGACCCAATTTCAGGCACACATCTGTTGTGGGCGCGGCAGCAYGATGACCCGCAATCGCTCTTTATGTCCGACGGTTTCGCAGCCTTCATTAAAGAAGCGCGAGAGAGCTATGATCTKGTTATTATCGATACTCCACCGGTAATGGCCGTCTCCGACGTRTTGGTGGTGTCTCGCTTGACCGATGCGCTGATGTTTGCTGTCCAGTGGGATAAAACCACTCGCGGCATCGTCAAGACTGCGGTAATGCAGCTGGAACAGACTGGCGTGCCCATAGTAGGCGCTATTCTTACGCAGGTGAATATGAAACGGCACCAAGGATACGGCTATGAGGACCAAGGGTACTATTACGGGGCCAAAGGTGGCTATTACACTAACTAGTGTGGTAGCCAACGACTGTCGCAATCTACCTCCGTGCCTGCGTTGATCCTGGTTGAACGCCTTTAAGCTGCTATACCACTCTTTGTTTTATCGTGCCTATAAAGGCCGCGCAACACGCTGAGTACCACGTTATGGCCAAAGCTAAGGATTACATTCTTCCGGGCTTCATGCTCCTCGCGAGCATTACTTTATTGGTAATTGGGGTGCCGCGTTTTTTGGCGGAGCTTATGCTGGTGCCCGGAACACCCATCTATGAGCGTATATCCTTGGGCGAAACTATTAGCGATGACGACCTTGAGGTCTTGGAACAATCAAGGCTTCAAGCCATTGGCTTTGTCGATCACCCAAGATCATATACAGATCTAGGCTTGGTTTACCTATTGAAAGCCCGGCGCACCTCAGACCCCGTTGAGAAGCTACGGTACGCAGATCTGGCAGTTGAAAATTTAAACACAGGGCTGGGACTAGCGCCTCTGAATACCTTCGCTTGGTTACGGCTAGCAAGTGTCTATATCCTGAAAGGCGAAACCTTCTATCCCGACGCGGTCGAAGCTTGGCGCAAATCGGTAGCCACCGCAAGGTTCGAACCCTTTATCTTCACTAACCGCATTCATGTTGGAAGTATTTTGTACCCAGCAATGTCTAGCGAAGACATCACGCTGCTGCGGGCGCAAACTGAATTGGCTTACAATTGGAACCGAGGGAAGATCAGGACGTATGGCCGAAAAAACGACTTATTGCGGTGGATAAAATTCCTAGGCCCGCAAACTGAAGATGCTCAGCGTTACTTAAGTAAGTAAATTTCTGGCAGCTTAGCTCTGCGCAGTTCACTTTCGCATACCAAAAACCATGAAAATGGAGGAGCCGGAGTCCTCCATACTGCCATCCGACATTGTTTCACTGTGTCTAAAAAATCACTGTTTATATAACGGCTTGCCTCATTGAAAATACACTCATGTCCACCCATATACCTGTATATCCACTATAAAAGGTGGGACAAAAATGGGGACGAAAGGAAATGAGATGGTCCGGCAGGTCATGAAAAAGCAGTTACGCGATAAACTCAGTTCTGTATTTATCAAGAATGCTAAAGGTCCGGCCAAATACGGCGATGGTAAGGGGCTTTGGCTGATTGTTGATGCCAATGGATCAAAGCGTTGGCGTTTCATTTTTTCGATGGCTAGCAAACGGCGTGAAATGGGTCTGGGCGGTTATCCAGATACCAGCCTTGAAAAAGCTAGAGAGCTTCGCGACACGGCACGCAGGGGAATAAAGAACGGCGTCGACCCCATTGAATTGAGGGTTTCCGAAAAAAGGAAAGAAGCCGTTGAAGGCAAAGACTTCGGCTCTTTTGCAGATAGTCTCGTAGATGAATTGGCAAAAGGGTTCCGAAGCGACAAACATATAGCGCAATGGAAAATGACTATGGACGTGTACGCAGCGCCCATTCGTTCGAAGTCCCTTAGTAAAATCACTACAGAAGATATTTTGAGTATTCTAACTCCAATTTGGCATAGCAAGCCAGAAACGGCCTCGCGGGTAAGGGGGCGCATTGAACGTATCCTGGACGCCGCAAAGGGCAAGAAATTACGTGAAGGCGAAAATCCAGCCCGGTGGAAGGGAAATTTGGATGCATGGTTGTCGAAGCAAGATAAGCGTCTTCGAGGCCACTATGCCGCAATGGCATTTAATGACGTCCCCAAATTTATTGGAAAATTACGGAGCCGTGAGGCAGTAGCAGCAAGTGCACTTGAATTCCTGATATTGACGGCAGCAAGAACCAATGAGGTATTGGGTGCAACTTGGGATGAATTTGACCTAGACAATAAAATTTGGACGATTTCAGCTATGAGAATGAAAGCAGGGCACACCCATCGAGTTCCCCTTACTTTTAGGGCAGTTGAAATACTTGCCGCAATGAAAAAACTACCATCAATTAGTTGGGTCTTCCCGGGCCTGAAAAAAGGAAAACCTCTTTCCAATATGAGTTTGGCTATGCTTGTCCGACGCATGAAAATTGAAAATGTAACGGTGCATGGCTTTCGCTCATCATTTCGAGATTGGGCTGGTGAAGAAACGCACTGGCCTCGCGAAGTCGCGGAAGCTGCTTTGGCCCATGCTATTGGGGATGCTACTGAACGAGCTTATAGGCGCGGTGACGCCTTAGAGAAGCGCCGCAAGCTAATGGAGGCATGGCAAGACTACTGTTGCTATGTGGAAGGCTCCACCAATAAGGTCATAGGCATTAAGGGCTATAAAGCGGGGGCAAAATCATGACAGACAACGATAATGAAGATGAAGACGGTATATCTTTCGCATGGCGGAAAATTCATCCAGATTCGCATTTACTGAAACAAGCGAAGCCTAGTAAGCCCACCGTCCACCCCAAAACACGCGGCGCAATTGAGCTACTTCGAGGCCAAGATGCGTTTAAGTTTGCTACAATAGATTGGGAAGGACTAAGCGATGGTTTGAGTGTTTACCTTACATTTTTGACGCCGAAAATTGCACCTCGTTTTAAAAGACCATTCGTCAATCCCAAAGGTGAACTTGAGCAACTACAAAAGGATTCCAGGGCGCTCGCGAAAAGCTTGCGAAGCTCAAGCCGGTTGCTGGCGCATCTAAATCTTGACGGAGGTAACCGTATTGATTTTGAAGAAAAAAAGTTTGAAGTTATTAATGGAGGACTCCCTGCTTCAGGTATATATGCCCAAAATCTTTTCTTTCAGAATACACTAGCAAAATACCATCCAAATGCAGTAATTT
>JAESRJ010000360.1 GCA_016764715.1 Kordiimonadaceae bacterium
GAACGCAGGGCGGTCGGTGCAAAGGAATCAGTTGTCGCGTAAACGAGTCGATTTTGCACAGGGAAGTGCAAAATCTATCACGAGATAGCGACACAATCAATTTATAAAGTACGACGGTATCACCGGACAAGCCAGTGACGCAGGGTATAAGGGCTGGATGAAGATACATCAACTACGCTGGGATGCCGGGCGTGAAATTACGTCCAACACCTCAACGCGGGGTGATCGTGAATCGAGCAATGCCCAGATCAGTGATCTGACGATGACGCGGCTGATGGACAAGGCTACGCCAGCGCTGTTTTTGGCCGCCTGTTGTGGCAAAGGCAAGGACGTTGAGATTCATATGACCAAAACCGGCAAAGGTAGCGGCGCTGAGGTCTATATGGCCTATGTGCTAAAAAACTGTTTGATTAGTCACTATTCCATGAGCTGCACGCTAAAACACAAAAACGGCCCGACCGAGCGCATTACCATCAGCTTTACCGGGATTGAAGTCAAATACACGCCTTATGACGACGAGGGTATGGCCCAGGGGCCATTAGCAGTGGGCTTTGATACGGCGACCAATATGGTGGCGTAGTGGGGCAGAAAGAAAGGGAGCTTGGTTTGCTTGCGGAGGGCTAATAATAGCTTGGAAAAACCTTCTTCTGACTCGTTACGTTGCTTTGCTAAATGTAGAAGAAACCTAAAATGACCACAAGGAATAAAACACTAACAGATCAAGAAAATCACAGTTAAACAGCAACAAAACACAAACAAAACAGTAACAAAAAAGCAACAAAGAGCTTAAATGGGTATAAATAAAAGAGAAAAGGGAATAAAAGAAAGGATAGTGATTAAAATATGCTAATGCAGGATAGGCTAAACGCCGGTAAAGTGTGGCCACACTTTACTTTGCACTCTAGCGAGTGCGGTATTGGCTAGGGCTGTGTGATTGTGCTTGACCGTTGGCCGGGGCCGCCGGTGTAACTACACTCAAGACGAATTATCTCTGGCTTATGGATAGAGATAGTTTTTTTCGCGTAGATTGAATTAATATTATTTTGATCGTGAACGGCCAATATTTTGTTATCACTTAGTTATAACATTAGATGGTAAAGACCAATAAAATATGTTATAACCTAGTTAGTACATATTGCTCGTTACAGGTATAAAGGAATGTCAGCAGTTAAACAATTTGGGAACTCAAAAGGAGTACTTCTGCCCTCACCTATTATCAAGAAACTTGGGTTAAAAGTAGGGGATAACTTGACCATCAAAGAACGTAACGGCGCAATCTTAATTCAACGAGCGCAGAAGAAACCACGATACGAACTGGACGAACTCTTAGCTAAATGTGATGAATCTGTCCCTCTCCCAGAGGAGTTAAAGGAGTGGGATCGCTTAGCTCCAGTGGGTAATGAGGAATGGTAAAGCGTTCCGGGTTTGAACGTGGCGATATCGTTAATATTCAGTTGAACCCCATTGCTGGTAGGGAAATACAGGGCGATTTTCGCCCTTGTTTGGTTTTGTCGCCAAAGCGATTTAATCAACKAGGACTGTCTCTTATTGCACCCATTACTCAGGGTGGCAATTATGCGAGATACGCTGGTTTTACTGTGCCTTTGATGGGCTGCGGTACAGCAACGCAAGGCGTTATTCTTGCAAATGGAGTGAAATCACTTGATTTGTCCGCGCGTAATGCGCAAAAAATTGAGAAAGCGCCATCTGAAATAGTGGATGAAGTCATAGCCATAGTAAATGCTGTTTTAGAAGGTTAATGAGGTGACATGAGTATGGTTAAACCAAAATCTCGTTCGTGGAAAATCCCCGTCCTATCACTGCTGAGATATTAAAAGAGCTGGCTGAGTCTGGCTTTATCCAGGATATCTTTCTGCACGGATTCCATCCGCAACATGCGCATGATAACTTCCATCGAGAAATCTTCGGGTAGGACAGACAGGACGCGCGCGGCGTGCTCAGCTTTGATTTTTTGCAGCACCACGGCAACAGTTTGTGGGTATTCGTTCTTGAGATAACTGGCGAGAACCATTTCGTTCACATTGCCAAGCTTGTCCCACATAGTACGGCCGGCAGGGCCGCGGATTTCGTCCATAATCTGGCTAACTCGATCACCGGGAAGCATTTTTCCCAGAAGTCGCTCAGTGCTTTCAAAGGAGCCGTTTAGGTTGCCAACAGTAGATACTTTTCCGGCGAATTCGACAAAAATAGTTTCTACATATTCGGCTTCAATTGTGCCTAAGGTCGCCATATGCTGGGACAGCTCTTTGACTTCGTCGTCAGAGAGCATTTCCCATATAGTGCGGCCATGCTCCTCACCGATCGCAAGCATAAAAGCTGCCGCTTTCTGGGCACCGCTTATCTTGTTAAATTCCATGCCGCCTTCAGCCATTACTCTGTACTTTCACTAATCTGCATAAAGCCACGTACGTACAATCGCGACAGACTCGTCCGGGTTTGACCGGATAATCTCAGCAACTTTTTTAATTGCGCTTTCCTGAATGCGCCCTTCAACTTGCGCCACATCAATGCGGCTGTCAGTGCGCATTTTAGCCGGGACAAGCGCACCAGAATCGCGTGCTGCCAATACAGCGGCCGCGGCATCTTCATCGCCTTGTGCGGCGGCAGACATTAACTCCGCAGACAGCGGCGCGCCCGGAGCGGCAATGGCAGGAACCTCCTGCGACCTGTCTTCTAGCGCTGCATCACCAGGGGTGGGGGCCTCGGGAATTGCTTCAAGAATACGCCCGATAATTGGCTTGATGATAATAAATATGACCAACAGGGACACAATGAAGATCGCGCCGCCGCGCAGGACATCAACGATGAAATTTTTGTCGACGCCGAAAGCGCTAAAAGGATCCTCAATGGCCTCAATTGGTGTTGGGTCAATGAACCGCATTTGGGCAACTGTTACGTTATTGCCGATGGGCTGAACGGTCCCAGTTTCGCGGTCAATAATTTCGGGTAGGGTGGTAAGGACAAGGGCGCGAATTTGGTCCATCTCTGCTTGGGGCCGAGGGCTTGGCGTGCCAACCGTGGTACCAGTACCGTCGAGGACACGGGCATGGTCAACCAGCACAGAAACCCGTATTTGTGTGATGTCTCCCGGTTCCTGAACCGTAACTGTATTGGTGCTTGAATTCGCGAAATCAGTGTCTTCGGTGGTTTCTGAAGACTGAGAATTGTCATCGTTGCCATTTGCGGCAGCGCCAGGAAGGTTATTTGCAGCGGTTACCTGTCCGCCAGTTGTTCCCTCGGACGACGTAACTTCTTTGGTGCTCGTGGCAGTCGTAACCTGACCGTCTGGATCGAACACTGTTTCACTGGTGGTGCGCCGGTCGGTATTGATAGTAACCGAGACTTCGGCCCGCACCATGCCTGCGCCAACAACTCTGCCTATTAATGTTTCAATTTTGTCGCGGTAAAGCTGCTCTTTTGCTAGGCGGACTTCTTCCATGTCGGAGAAATCAGTGATATCCGACTTGCCGCCACCTTTGGCTAGCAAATTTCCGTTACCGTCAGTTAGCGTAACATTATCAGGTGATAGGCCGGGTACGGCGGAGGCTACCAAAGCAACGATACTTTGAATTTGTCGAGCACTTAGAATACCCGAAGTATGCACTAAGATTGCCGCTGAAGACTGGTTTTCGCTGCGTTGAAATGGACGGCGTTCGGGCGCAACAATATGGACCCTTGCTTCGCGAACTGCGCGAATGGATTTGATGGAGCGAGCAAGCTCACCCTGGATCGCTCGAATTTTGTTGATGTTCAGCTCAAAGCTGGTTTTACCGAAGCTGCTTTCTCCGTCAAAAATTTCGTTGCCTACAACGCCGCCCGATAAACCCTCACTGGCAAAGCGTAACCGTAAATTGTCGGCCTGGTTGCTGGGCACGCGGATAAGAGTGGCATTGGCGTTGGTTTCGTACGGAATATTCTCCGCTTCCAGCTGGGCCCCAATGGTCGAGGCTGAGGATGGATCAAGATCCGAAAAGAGAACAGTCATCGACCCATTGCCAAGGCCGCTAAAAGCTACTGAAACCACGATCGCTACTAAGCCAAGGGCTGCGAGCATACCGACCAACCTGGCCATTCCCAGGTTTCTTACAAATTGTATTAGTCCGTCCAAAACCCACCTCGGATTTATGCGGCCTGTACGCTACCCCTGCCGTTTAATACGCCTTAAACTGCCTTTGTACTCAAGCCCGTTAATATACATAATCTTAAAATACTGTTTCAAAAGTAAATAGATAGTTAAATATAGGCAATTTTTGCCTATATTGGCAAAGTAAAATTGAAAATGGGTGCTCTGGGCAATAAAGCAGCCTGAAATAGGCGCGGTAGGCGCGGCGGGTTTACCCATTTAGAATCGTTGTTTCAGCGGAAATCCTGGATATGGGCCCAGAAGGCCAAACCGCTGGTATACATGTTGGTGAGAATGAGCCGTAACTATTGGTGGGATTGTACAGGCGTTCTCCTACGTTTACATCGAGCCAACGTCGCGGTATTTTTGAACACGTGTGGCACGAAGGCCTGGCATGCCGTTTTCATTGATGGCCTGCTGCCACGATAGGAACTCTTCTACCGACAGGGAATAACGCTTGCAGGCATCTTCTAGCGTTAGTAGCCCCCCTTGAACTGCGGCCACGACTTCAGCCTTGCGGCGAATGACCCAGCGCTGCGTATTAGCGCTCGGAAGGTCCGCTAGCGTAAGAGGTCTGCCTGTMGGRCCGATGATCTGGCCGTTCACAAGAGATGATTGTTTAGTTTTTTGCATAATCTTTACCCAGCCTGTTACATTTGGCTGAGCCTAATTATACGGAACGGGGCTTAAAAAAGACCTAATGGGTTTGGTTAATGTTTGTTAACCGTTAGGAAGTTTCTTTTGGAATTTTGGACAGAACTGTCCAACAAACACATTGTACTGATGTGCTGTGATTAAAACGGCTAAAGCCGGACGACCGTATGGTCGCCCGGTTCAAAGCCAGGAGAAGCTTACTGATTAGGCGTTAGAGCCTGGTAAGTTCTTCAAGAAGTTCGTCTGCTGTTGTTATAATCCGAGTTGAGGCCGAGAACGCCCTTTGTACGCGGATCAGTTCTGCAAACTCATTTGCCAAATCAACAGTTGATTGCTCTAATGAACTTGGCGTGATGTTACCTGCGCCTGTGGTTCCCGGAATAGAGAACGTGCGGGAGCCGGACTGATCAGATAAGCTGAAAGAATTACCTGCGCGCCGCTGTAGCCCATTTGGGTTATCGAAAGTCGCAAGTGGCAGTTGGAATACTTCTAGTGATAGTCCGTTATCAAAGAGCGCGGAAATAATGCCGTTACTATCGATTGAAATACCGTTTACATTATCAAATCGGGCACCGTTCACTGCTGATGATATTAAAGCAGACCCGCTTTCGAACTGTGTGAAACCGTTTGTATCACTGTCTGTTCCAAAATCGATGGTAATGCTACCTGCATCCACCAACACAGTGCCGCTGGTATCGTAGCTAAAAGTAAGAGAACCACCAGGAAGGGTGACTGCAGTCGCGGTTGATCCACTGACCGAATTCAGGCTTGAACTACCGAGATTAATCGATCCATCAGTATTAAAGACAAGGGTGCCTTGCGCAATCAACCCGTCTGGATGAGCTGTCGAATCGACGATGCTGGCATCATCAAAGTAATATTCGTAATCCCATGAATTCGCGCCGGTTTTAATTGCCGCTACGACAACGGTATGCTCACGCCCTAGGGAATCGAATATTTGAACGTTAGTCTGAAAATCTGGCGCTAAACCAGATACACCATCTGCTGCACGGGCTGCCAAGTCACCGAGAGCGTAGCCTGAGGTGGTGGCCGTACTTGCGGCAAGGTTTACGCGGAGAGCGACGCTGTCTGTGGCTTCACTTACACCGTTGAGCTCAGTAATATTGATCGGTGAAAGAGACGTCTCACTTTGTAGGTTGGCCGGCAGGTTTCCTGCGGTATCAATTTCATACCCTAGCAAAAATAGCCCTGCAGTATTTCTGAAAAACCCATCAGAATCTTGTGAAAACGCGCCAGCACGGGTAAATTCTAAGGTGCCATCAGTTGAGCCTGCACTTTCTGCGTTGCGGACAACAAAAAAGCCAGATCCATCAATTGCCAAGTCTGTGACATTGGAGGACGGCTGCAATAGTCCCTGCCGGGTAACAAGCGTTTCGGTAGACTGGCGTACGCCGCCCGGTGAGTAACCACCATTACCGCCTGTCTCTGTTACAAGTGTTGAAAATCGTGAGCGGGCTTCTTTATAACCCACTGTATTTATGTTGGTAATATTGTCGGCAATCACGCCCACGCTTTCACTGAAAGCTTGGAGGCCCGATACGCCTGCGGCTAAAGCTGCAAATGCCATTTTACTT
>JAESRJ010000311.1 GCA_016764715.1 Kordiimonadaceae bacterium
TTTCGCTGGAAGGGTTGGAAGGCAAGCTTTTCAAGCCGATGGCATTCAATATTAGTTTTGCAATGGCTGGGTCACTGATCCTTACCCTCACCATTATTCCTGTGTTGGCAGCCCTAATTCTGAAACCGAAGGAAGAGAAAGATACGTTTCTGGTGGCTTGGATCAAACGTGGGTATTTGCCGCTTTTGGACTGGTCGCTTGGCCATAAAAAGGCTGTTTTGGGTGCTGCTGCTATGCTCCTAGTAGGTAGTATGGCGCTGTTTCCGCTGCTGGGAAAAGAGTTTATGCCCCAGCTTCAGGAAGGCTCCATTATGTGGCGGGTTACCTCGATCCCGTCGGCGTCTCTTGATCAGTCGATCAAAATCTCAAAAGATATTGAGAATGCTTTGGGCAAGTTTCCCGAAGTTGAAACCACGTTGGCGATGATTGGCCGCGCTGAAAAAGGCGAGACCGCTGATGTCAATTATATGGAGATATATACAGCTTTAAAACCACTGGATAGCTGGGAGTCTGGCCGCTCAATCGAAGAGCTTGCTGACGCCATGCGCGAAGAACTGGAGGTGGTGGTGCCAACGGCGGTTATWGCCTTCACCCAGCCGATCCAAATGCGGGTGGAGGAACTGATCTCAGGCGTGCGGGCCACGCTCGCTGTCAAGCTCTACGGCGAAGACCTCGCTGAACTTGACCGTATCAGCGCCGAGATCAAGGCCGCAGTTGAGACAGTGCCCGGTGTTGCTGATCTGTCGCTTGAGGCCAACCTCGGCAAGCCCCAGATACGCATTAAGGTGAACCGCACGGCGCTTGCCCGCTACGGTATGAACGCGGATGACATCCTCGATATTGTGCGGACTGGTATCGGTAACGAGCCTGTCAGCACCTTGATTGACGGTGTTAAACGCTTTGATATCACCGCGCGGCTGCAGGATGCGTCGAAATCCTCCGTTGAGGCGATTAAAAGCATACCCGTTCGCACCGCGACCGGGGCCATTGTAACCTTGTCTGATGTTGCTGACGTTACGGTTGCTGAAGGCTATAGTTTTGTGCGTCGCGAACAATTGCAACGCTATGCGGTGATTCAGATGGATGTTCGTGGCCGTGATGTGGACGGGTTCGTTCAGGATGCCAGTGCGGCCATTGATGCGGCGGTTGATCTGCCGACCGGATACTGGATCGAATGGGGTGGTGCTTTTGAGAACCAGCAGCGGGCGTTATCGCGACTGTCGCTTATTGTCCCTCTGACCATTTTCTTCATCTTTGTCCTGCTCTACACCGCTTTCAATAAAGTGCGGTTCGCCACCTTGATTATCGCCAACGTTCCGTTCGCGACAGCAGGGGGCCTCATCGGGTTGTTTATAACCGGTCAATATGTCTCGGTGCCGTCGGCTATCGGTTTTATCGCCGTGTTCGGTGTAGCGATGCTGAACGGCATCGTGCTCGTTAGCTTTATCAACGGCCTTAGAGCCAAGGGCATGGGCGTACGCGAAGCCGTGAAGCACGGCACAGAGATGCGGTTGAGGCCAGTCTTGATGACAGCGAGTGTTGCGATCCTCGGCCTTGTGCCAATGCTACTATCGAGTGGTGTTGGGGCAGAAACGCAACGGCCACTGGCAACTGTGGTTGTCGGCGGGCTGATTACATCAACGTTGCTGACACTGGTTTTGCTACCGGTCATCTATGACTGGATGGAAACAAAGTTTACGGGCTCTGAAAGAGCTTCTTCGAACAACGAGGTGCAATCATGAAGGAAATMAAAGCAYTTATTCATMGAAACAAGCGTGCAGACGTTGTTGATGTGCTCGGAACGCTCAAGTCATTAGAWMTCCTAGAGCGACAATCTTCGATTGATACCKGATMTGAAGYCGTTTCTGAGATCAATACCGAACTAGWTTGCGACGTTCATYCAATTGACACCGCGCTCGATATTATCACCCCGTATGCACGGACAATCCAGGAAACGGCAGGTTGGATCCATGTGACGGATATAGTGTAAGTCATCAAACTTGATGGTGCCTAGGCTTTAGGTCGAGGCAACCTCCTATCACTAAAGCAACCGACGGCAATTTCGTCGGTTGCAGATTGCTATAGTTATCTGAGTTAAAACAACCAAGCTGGTCAACACTAAAACCTCTCAAAAAGCAAAGAGAGAGAATTGGTAATTGTGAGAGTAGACAGAAAGAATATGGAAGATCAAGACCTTGCTCAATGGCAGCACAGCCACGATTTTCATGGCGAAACAGCCGGCGCCGAGACTAGTACTCGGCGAGTGGTTTGGCTTACTATCGTTATGATGGTAATTGAGATTGTCGCCGGTATTACTTTCGGGTCGATGGCGTTATTAGCGGATGGTTGGCATATGGGGNAYWMAWGCMGMYGYYYKTRGYRYCRMTYTSKTKGNYWTRKSMAYANGCCCNNGRCGMSRSRCCTCAAACAAGGAGTTTAGCTTCGGAACAGGTAAAGTGAGCATTTTAGCGGGCTATACCAGTGCTATCGTATTGGCCATTGTGGCTCTTTTAATGATTGTGGAATCCGTCGAAAGATTGCTTAATCCAGAATTCATTCAGTTTGATCAGGCGATTGGGGTCGCCGTCCTTGGCCTCGTGGTCAACCTCGTCAGCGCTTTTATGTTGCGCGGCCATCATCATGGCCATAGTCACGCCCACGAACACACACATCACCATGACCATAATTTGCGGGCAGCATATTTGCATGTCCTAGCCGATGCATTAACATCCGTACTTGCCATTATCGCTCTTATTGCAGGAAAAGCTTATGGCTTGACTTGGATGGACCCGGCAATGGGGATTGTAGGTGCCTTGATTATTTCGCGTTGGGCTTTTGGGCTGGCAAAGGACACTGCAAATATTTTACTGGACCGTTCGGTCGATAGGGAATTGACTTCATCAATTATAGCAGCCCTAGAAGGGGACACGGGCAATCGAGTTGCGGACTTGCACGTATGGCGCCTAAGTTCCACCAAATACTCCGTTATTGTTTCGGTCGTTGCCCTCAACCCAAAACCGTCGGGGCACTATAAAGGCCTTCTTGAGGGCATTCATGAGCTTTGTCATATCACAGTTGAAGTACATGGGCGTCAGAGCGGCGCTTAGCGGCGACCCACAAATGTTTTGCGAAATGAATAATCTATAGTTTTATTTTTTAGTGTTTGGTAATAAGCTAACCTAACCCTTGGGGGCTTTTGATGCATTATTTAAACTATACTCGCGCGTCCCTCCGACTGTGGAAAAAACGTTGGACTGGTGTTGTTATAGCCGTTGCCGGATTAGCAGTAGCCTTTGGCGTTTCCATGCTGACTTTGCTTTATATTTATGATGGTTACAGATCAGATAGCTGGTTGCCAGGGGTGGATAAGTTGTACCGCGTATCAACCGCGCCGCAACCAGGAAATGTTTTCAGTAAAAACTCTTTATCGTCGCATAACTTACAGCCTCAATTTGCGAACAGGTTTAATGAAATTGAGGCAAGCGCTCGTTTGTTACGGTTGCCTGTTGTCGTAGACATTGATGATAGGACGATCCAGCAGGACTGGATGTTTGCGGATGCTGCGTTGCCGGAGTTATTTGATTTTCCCATGATTGCAGGATCACTTTCTTCGGCTTTTACAGGCCCCGATATAGTGGTGCTTTCGGAAGCTTCCGCTGCAAGATATGGTGGCATAACTGCTGTTGGTCAGCAAATTTCTTGTGTCATATCTGACATTATATGAGGAAAGTGTAAGATTGTGAATCGCAAAAAACTAAGTTGCTGTTTTTAAAGACAAGGGAAGGCGTGCCGGCGCGTCATCGAGAGCCGCGGTCAGCTGTATCTGGTGCGCTTTTAATCTTACACTATTGCCAATAGTGTAAGATTAAACCCTAAAAATCAAACCATATATATGAACCCAAGTAAGCCAAAGATAGTTGCACCCACAAGGTATATAAGAAAAACAATTGGCTTTCGATAAACATCAAAAATAATCAATTTAACATCTTTTATAATTTATTACTCCGCGTTGTTAAACGCTAAACTACGAAGCCAATTCCATCGTCTAAACAGAAAAATTGTCACTAAACTAAAAATTATAAACAAAATTAAGCCTACACTTAATCCCACCCACGCAGTAGATAGGAATGCGAGTGACATGTTCAAACTTACGAGTAATGCTGTAAAATAAAGACGTTTAGAATAGCGAGTATCTAAATTGCAATTTTTGAGACTAACCTTTTGAACTTTAAAAAATAAATTTTGTAGCGCTATAAGAACAATTGCTAATCCTCCAATGCCAACAATCATGGCTACTGTCATGTGATCAACTTCAGTTTTATAGAAAAAAGATTTTGCAATATAAAGTAGATTACTAAATATAGAAATAAAGGCGAACGTTTGAGAAATTTTCATCAATGTTACGTAAAGGCTTATGCGACCTTTAGGAATATAATACGCGTGATATAATTGATTAGGATTAACGTCCTTAACAAAAGCATTTAAATAGTAATCACCGGAGCTGTTCTCAAAAAAAGCCATAATTTTCTATTCATATTAAGAGTTAAAATTTTAAGTATGTAGCGGCATCAGAGTGATATGCCGCTACATTTCAGTTTTTTATTTTAGTCCAATGGCCACTAACAAAGCACCGCCAGACTATAAGTGTGACTGAGAGCGGGCTACGTGTCCGGTGATCCTCACTTCTATTGAAAGAATGTTTCAGGGTAGTAAACAACGCCAGTCCTAATTCAATTTCTGAAGACTAAAATTTCACGTCAGTAAAGTGGAAATAGCTAATAACACCGTAATTAAATAAAGCTTCTTCATCGCAGTATTCCAATAAATTCAACTTCTCAAACAACCCAAAATTTTGACTTTGAATTATATAAATATTGATATTTTGAAAAAGCTGAACTTGAACACCGCTGTTGTCAAGAATATTGAGTGCCAATAAAGATGGGAAATTTAAACTCAACTGCATTTGAGGTGTTTGCTGTCGATCGTAAACATCCTGGGCAGCTTTTAACTCTGTTGGATTTTGAAAACATCGCGTCGTTAGGCACGTTCCGTAAAAACCATCTTTTTGTCATGCTAGTCAGGCTTCTTCCCGTTCTTCACCATCGTATGGGCCGCTCGCAATACCGCATGTATAATGTCTAAATGCCCTTGAGGGTCCGGGGAAATCTCCCTAGCTAACAAGGCTACCAAGTCGTTTTTCTCCCGGTCTTTCTCCATATGTTTTCGATCAAGCAGCGTATCTGTTGAAATGTTGCAGGCGGCACATATCCGGATAAGTTGTACTGCCTTTATATTACATTTGCCGCGTTCGAATTTGCTTATTTGCTGTTTACCTACCCCTATGGCCTTAGCCAAGTGTCCTTGGGTTAGGTCATTAACCGTACGGTAATGCTTTATTCTGGTACCGATRAATTGATTTAACTCGGTGTCGTTCAAGACAGTACCCCCACAGGCRGTTTSCTTAGAAATTAACACTAGCCACKTATYTTGTATCGTGTAAAGTGCAAATTCTACAACCGGCGATAACAGTAAGGTTATGGCGCACAATGTTTGGTAGAGATAAAGAAGCGGTCGACCTGATGGTCAATTTTATGCAGTCGGCGCACCAATGTCGAAGCCGTTCCTATTTCGAAAAGCTCCTCAAGAACTTAACTGCCCACCTTGGCCTCGATGGCGTTACATGGTGGTACGGTACGTACGAATATTATGAAGAAATTGACATGCGAAATCCGGAGTGGATGAAAGTCTACACCGAGCAAGACATGCTCCTTAATGATCCGATTTTCCTCGAAAGTGCCGTCAAGCAGAAGCCGTTCGTTTGGCGTGATATACTCAACAAGCAAACGCTGACAAAAGCCGCGCATAAAGTAATGTCGTTAGCGGAAGATTTTGGATTGCGTGAGGGTTTGTTATTCCCCGTGCAAGGCCCTAACAAGCAGAACGGGTGCCTGTCATTCTTTACAACAAATGATAAACTCGCTCGTGAAGTATGGGACAAATTCAGCCCCTCGTTGCTACATATAGCGGTTGAATGCCAGCGGTTATCAGATAGGATTGGGTTCGCTACCGATTTGCACAGCCCGCCGATTGCTAACGGCTTAAGCGAGGTTGAACTCAATACGTTAATTCAAATGGCCCACGGTAAGAAACGTCATGAAGTGGCAAAATTGTCGAACCTCGGCGAAATGGCTCCTGCGATGTCAAATGTCATGCGTCATTTGCACACCATAAAAGGCAGTTCTTTAATGGCTGAAGCGAATGCGCTTGGCGATCTAACTCACCATACAGAAAGCTTTTTAGAGAGCAATTTTATCCGTAACGAAGATGATCTTCGCGAGGTTAGAAAGACGCTTGAGCTATATGTAGATGCGGTTGATTCTGCGTCGAA
>JAESRJ010000100.1 GCA_016764715.1 Kordiimonadaceae bacterium
ATCCAGAAATCGGTACAGCCGATGCGGCGCGGCGTTTTCTTCCTCTTCGTTTGGGCAAGCCGTTAGGACACGCAAGCCATCATAAACCTGCATACTATCAGCGTTAATAATCACGCCGCCAAGCGCAGACGCCAGCCTCAATGACAAAGCTGACTTGCCGCTGGCGGTTGGACCTGCAATAAAAAGGGCCTGTTTCAAATCTACCTCTCAAACATCAGGATCGTTTCCCCATGGATATCGCTTTGACACTCGTCGTCAACCCCAGCAAATCGAATTCGCCCTTAAGCGATATCGCAGGCACAGTAAAAAAAGCCTTAGGGACGATGTTTATTCGGGAGCAAACTCTTTCAAAGTGCGGCGCTACTGACCTTTTCCTAAATGCGGAAAGTTTAGCCGCTACGCACGCTCGTCTTGCTGACGGCCTGAACGTCACTGAGGGGCTGGACTGGTGCCTGCAAGCCAAGGTTGGTCGCAAGAAAAAACTCATTCTCGCGGATATGGATTCGACCATGATCACAGCGGAGTGCATTGACGAGCTTGCTGATTTTATCGGCTTGAAAGAAAAGGTTTCTGAAATCACAGAGGCTGCGATGCGCGGAGAGCTTGATTTCGAAAGCGCCCTGACCGAGCGTGTTGCCCTTTTAAAGGGCCTGCCAACAGCAAAACTATTAGAATGCTACGACACCCGTATTGAGCTAATGCCCGGCGCGCGCACTTTAGTGCAAACCATGAAGGCGAACGGTGCCTACAGCGCGCTTGTATCGGGTGGCTTTACCTATTTCACTGAAAAGGTGGCTGCGGCTGTTGGTTTCGATATGAACCGCGCGAATACACTCGGCATTGAAGGCGCAGCCTTAACCGGCAATGTTGTGCCTCCAATATGCGGTGCCCAAACAAAACTGGACGTGCTTAATGAGCTAGCCAGCAATTTAGGCCTAGAGACACGTGATATTTTGGCAGTAGGCGACGGGGCCAACGATATCCCCATGATAGAAGCAGCTGGTTTGGGGGTCGCGTACCACGCTAAACCAAAAACCCAAGCTGCGGCCAAAGCAAGCGTACAGTACGGCGATTTAACGGCCCTGCTTTATTTCCAAGGGTATGCAGACACAGATTTCGTCATAAGCTGATTGCACACCCTGTAAGCATCTCATCCCCTAGACATGCAGCCCAACCATAGACGGTAAAAAAAAGAGGCCGGCGAACCGACCTCTTCATCAATCATTTTGGTGTAGCGACTATTCGTCTGAGTTATCACGCTCACGCAGTAGACGCAGCGGCACGTGTGTCGTGCTGCCATCGCGGCCAAGAGCAATCAACAGTAACACTTGCTTACGGCCCTGGTCCCGTGCTGCTTCGATGATTTCAACAACATCGCTTGGTGTATTCACCGGCTGCTGGTTTACACGAACAATCACATAACCCGGACGAAGCCTAACACGCGCTGGTGTCCGCGGGGCGATCCGCGTAATAACAACACCTTCAACGCCTTCAGCTATCCGGAAAGTCCGGCGCAAACGCTCATTAATTGGTGACAACGCCATGCCCTCAACAAAGGCTAGGCGGTCTTCACCGTCGTCGCGCTCATTGTCATTATCGCCGTCGTCGTCGTCGTCATCGTCATCGCTCTGCGGGCTAACAAACTCGCCAGTGGTTACGGAAAGTGTTTTCCGCTCGCCTTTACGGATCACAATAACATCAACAGGCTGGTCAACTTTTGTACGCTTAACCAAGCGGCTTAGCGAATTGGAGCTAACTACTTTTTTACCGTCCCATACGATGATGATGTCACCAATTTCAACGCCAGCAACATCGGCCGGGCCGTCAGGGTTAACAGTGCCAACAATGGTGCCTCTGATGAAATCAATGCCCATCGATTCCGCAAGATCTTTAGTCATGTCATTAAGCGTAACACCGAGGAAACCGCGGCGTACTTTGCCGTGCTCCCGAAGTTCTCCAACAATACGCTGCACGTCATTGCTCGGAATGGCAAAGCCAATCCCAACACTTGCACCGGTTGGGGAAATGATGGCTGTGTTTACGCCAATAACTTGGCATTTCAGGTTAAACATTGGGCCACCAGAGTTACCCGGGTTGATAGTAGCATCCGTTTGAATGAATTCTACGTCTGGACGCTGGCCGCCTGTTGCTACGTCGCGATTGCGGCCGGAGATGATGCCTGCTGTAACTGTGCTCTCGAGGCCAAACGGGCTTCCGATTGCAATTACCCAATCACCAATACGCTGTTTTTCTGAATTGCCGAACTTAACAGTTGGCAAATTAAGAGGTGTATCTGACTGAAGCTGCAGTACAGCAACGTCGGAAAGTACATCACGGCCAATAACCACAGCTTCATATTCGTCTTCGTTATTCAACGTGACAGTAATTTCGTCTGCGTCTTGGATCACATGGTTATTCGTGACGATGATGCCGCTWGCKTCGATGATGAAACCAGAGCCAAGGGACCGAGCAGTTCTGNNTTNTTCTTCTTCTTCAAAACGATCACCGAAGCGTTCCCAGAAATCACCAAACGGGGAGTTTTCTGATCCGCCGCGACGGCGATTATCTGGCCTACGCTCAGTCCGACCACGTCGACGGTCTCTACGCTCAATCTTTTGAACTGTTGAAATATTCACAACTGCTGGGGACAGTTTTTCGACCAAATCGGCGAAGCTATCTGGTGCGCCTTTGGCTACTACTGGCTGAGCAGAAAGTGCCGCAGCCATAATGAAGAGAGCAACCATCAATGCCTTAACGGCTGTGGTTGGTCGTGCGTCGATTACTTTAGTAAGATAGGTGCTCACGCACTTACTCCTTTTATTCTTATCGTTACTCGCTTTGGCCTGCTGCACTTACAACAAACCCTTGAACTAATACTACCGGACCATCATTGGCCGCCATGGTCAAGCCAACTCCCTGTTACTTGCGCTGGGTTGTGGCTTGCTTGCGACCAGTAGCGAATTCARRCTTTTTTTGAGGCCAGAGGCTCAGTGATCARAGGTYAGTGCCCTTTCAGCGAACGAGTTCGTTCAATATACTGAAGGGCTCACCTTCTCTACGAAAGTAAGCCCTAAAGAGATGACTGACCATACATGCTCAGCCTTAATTAGCTATAGCCTATTTCTTGTTTCCGTCCGAGTTCACGAACAGTTTAAAGAAATCACTATCTGGCGACAGCACAAGCGTCGTGTCGTCCTTACCCAGTGATTTTTTATAAGCCTGCATCGTGCGGTAAAACTCGAAGAAATCGGCGTCTTTGCCGTATGCATCCGCGAAGATCTTCACAGCGCGACCGTCGGCTTCACCGCGGATGATCTGAGAAGTTCTGTCTGCACCCGCTTCAAGCACTGACACCTGCAAATCAGCGTCCGCACGGATCTTGATCGCATCGCGGCGACCAACAGCCCGCTCTTCAGCTGCTTCACGTTGACGCTCAGATTCCATCCTACGGAAAATCGCCTGGCTGTTATTTGTCGGCAAATCCACGCGCTTCAATCGAACWTCAACGATCTCCATGCCGTATTCGCGAACTTTCACATCCGCTATCACACGAATACGTTCCATCATTTCAGAGCGCTGGCCTGAAACCACAGCCCGCATAGTTTCCTGCGCAATAACTTCCTTTACTGCTGAGTTTACAGCATTGGAAAGCAATGTGGCAGCGATCCGGTCATCCCGTGCAGCCTGAAAGCGCTTCAAAGGATTAATGATACGGAACCGAGTGAAGCTATCCACCAGCAACTTACGCTGTTCAGATTCGTAAGCCTCGGTAGGCGGATTATCCATACTCATGATACGTTTTTCGAAGAACACCACTTGCTGCGCGAAAGGGATCTTGAAATAGAGCCCTGCATCAGGCCGCTCATCCACGACTTTACCCAACTGGAATACCAGTGCTTGTTCACGCTCATCAACAATGTAAGCCGACGAGAAGATTGTTATGACCGCAACTGCGGCAACAACAATGGCTGAAATTGAACCCTTACCCATTATTTCTGCCCCTCTTTACGTTTTTTACCAAGCTGATCAAGCGGCAAGTAAGGCACAACACCAGAACCGGCGCTGCCATCAATGATAATCTTGTCCATGCCTTCCAGAATTTCTTCCATTGTTTCCAGATAAATCCGTTTTCTGGTCACGTCTTTTGCTTGAGTATATTCGTTATAGACCGACAAGAAACGCGCCGCTTTACCTTCAGCACCGGCTACTGTTTTAGCTCGGTACGCTTCAGCAAGTTGCGTAATACGCCCTGCATCACCTTCGGCCTTAGGTACGACTTCATTAAGGTATTTATTAGCGTCATTCACATAACGCTGCGCATCAGCTTTCGCGCGCTGCACGTCAAGAAAAGCTTCCTTCACTTCATCAGGCGCTGCGGATTCCTGAATTTGCACTTCAAGAACAGCGATACCAGCCTCGTACTTGTTAAGAGTGGCTTGAATGGCATCTTTTGCCTCTACCTGAAGCCTTCCGCGATCACGCAGGATAGGTATAATCTTATTTTTACCTACCAATTCACGCATCACGCTTTCTGAAACTGCAGCAACTGTTGCTTCATGGTCTGTGATTTTGAACAGATAGTTTTCAAGGTTGGTTATCTGCCAAACAACATTGAAACGAATATCTACTATATTTTCGTCTTCAGTCAGCATTTGGTTCGGATGTAATCGCCCAGTCCCACCTCGACGGCTAACACTTTGTCCGGAAATACCTATTTGCGTCAGGTTTTTATCTGTAACACCGCGCACTTCCACCGTCTCGAAGGGTGCTGGAAAATGCCAGTGAGGACCTGGAAGCGTTGTTTCAGTATATGAACCGAAGCGAAGAACTACTGCATTTTCGTTCGAGTCAACCACATAAATGCCGGACGCAACCCAGCCGATGATCGCAACCAGAACAATAAGCGCTATGCCTTTTCCGCCACCAGGCAGTACCTGTTGCAGTTGTTCCTGGCCTTTTCTGATGATGTCATCAATATGCGGTGGTTCACCGCCGCCGCCGCCGTTACTGCCGCCGCGTTTTGGACCACCACTGCCCCAAGGGTTTTTCTTGTCCCCGTTTCCATTGCCGTTATTTTGCCAAGGCATAAATTTCTCCCGATAGGCATAATTCTTATGACGAACGCAATTCTTTCGGACCTTGGCTTGTAATTAATTAAAGAAACCAAAGTTCTAGAAAGACTGTGTCTTGATAAGGTATATATGGTAGGCACCGCCGGGCTGCAATGCATAGTCCCAATTTTTCCGTCGTCAGATAAGGTTTTTATGTCGAATCTCACTAAACAAGCCGTTTTAGAAGCCCTTAAGGCCATTTCCGCAACTAGTGGATCGCTCAATGTTGTCGACTCGGGGTATGTGAGCACGGTAATTGTGGACGGTGACCAAGTTGGAGTCGTTTTGGATTTTGGGGATAGCCGCCCTTCAGACATGCCGTCGCTCCGATCAGCGATTGAGACAACAGTGATGGCCGTAGAAGGCGTAAGTGCAGTAAACGTTGTTATGTCGGCCCTTAAGCCCGCCAAGCCCTCTCCGCAGGGCGCGCCGACCATGCCGACAGCGGCAGGATCCAAAGCAGCGCCGACGCCAACGGAAATTCCGGGCGTAAAACATATAATTGCAGTTGCCAGCGGCAAAGGCGGCGTTGGCAAATCAACCACCAGCATCAATATTGCTCTAGCGCTGAAAGCTCAAGGCCTGAAGGTTGGCTTGAGGTGCTCGTGCGCTGCTCCGTTGTCCCAATCTGTCTGAACTGCATTCATGACTCGCCCCCTCTGTTCTGGGCTTGTTGCGGCGAAGCATCGAGCACCGCCTCGATCACCGGGCGGGCGATCTCGAACATATCTTCTAAAATCCACAGATGATCTTTCGGATCAGTATCCCCATCAATGAGCACTTGAATCTGTGCAGCTCCATACTTCCTCAACTCATGATTCGCACTCAGCTGGCGTACTTCGGTCATCGAAGTTGTAAGCTCTCCTGTCGGAAGTGCGAATAGGCTATAAATAGTGATGTCTCTCTCGACACGCCCTGCAACACGATGAAACTCGTACACCTTGATGGTTTGATCATCGATTATAACCCGCTGATCCAGATCATCATTCTTCTTTAACCATCCATTGGATGGATAACACACCGGCGGATAATGACCGGCCATATCACGGGTGTCTTTGCATTGAACAATCATCAGTGTTGCCAATGCGCGTTTTTCTTTGTTGAGGTACTGGCGGGCAAGAATCGCATTGGGACGAAGCAGATTTATCGCGGATTGAGGAAGCTCAACCTGACGCCCAACCCACCCATTGATATCGATCGGGA
>JAESRJ010000312.1 GCA_016764715.1 Kordiimonadaceae bacterium
CGAATATGGTCTGGTAATCGTGTTCATCACGACTGTCAGGCGCACGCCGGGTAGCAATATAAGGCGGCAGCGGCATAGTTCCGTGCGCAGCCAGGGCCTCCCAAATGGTTCGCGAACCAATGTCAAAATTTACTGTACGTTCACCGGCATCGCCGATCTCTTCCACTCGGGCTTTAAGGCCGGAGAAATCAAGGATGTCGCCAAGCCGGCATTTTTTGGCGGGTTTGGCAAAAACACACCAGCGACTGTCCGTCATCCGTTTATGAAGGGTGATCTCCATTTTGGCCTCGCCGCGCTTGCCGTGAAGCCTCGCAGGGATCACCCGAGTATCGTTAAATACCAGCGCGTCACCAGGCCTTAAAAAATCAGCGAGGTCACCAACAACTGCGTCTAGGTTACTCTCGGCAACAACAAGCATTTTAGCGCTGTCACGGGGAGCAGCGGGCCGCAAGGCAATATTTTGCTTTGGCAGATCGAAATTAAATAATTCTACATTCATGGGCAGGGCTTTTAACGCTTTGGCGCGCACTAGACAAGAAAAAGGGCACCACTAGGCGCCCTCATCTAACAAATTGATAATAAAAGTTGGGTCAGTGACTACTACTCAACGTCTGCCGCGACCACCATTTTGACGATCTTAGTTGGGTTTGCAGGCGGTTCGCCGAGGGCAATTGTATCCACAAACTCCATGCCTTTTATCACTCTACCCCAAACGGTGTAGATATTGTCCAAGGATGATGAGCGATTAAGAACGATGAAGAACTGGCTATCGGCACTGTCGTTTGAGCTTGAGCGAGCCATTGAAACCGTCCCGCGCAGATGGGGTAGCCGGTTAAATTCGGCCTTCAACTTCTGGCCTGATCCGCCACGGCCCGTCCCCTGCGGATCCCCACCCTGCGCCATAAACCCAGGAATAACCCTGTGAAAAATAGTACCGTCGTAAAAACCTTCACGAACAAGTTCTTTTATACGGGCGACATGCTTAGGCGCCACATCGGGGCGCATGGCAATAACCACCTGCCCAGTTGGGAGATCCAAATAGAGTAGATTTTCTTTATCAAGCTCTAAAGCTTCAACCGATTCAGTCATAAGACCCACCATTACCGCAATTAAAATTAAAAGACTTTTCATCAAAACGCTTTCCGTATGCGCAACTTAACCAATTTTTTCCAACACTTCTTTTTCCACTGTCTCGGGTACAAATGCGGCAATTTTACCGCCGTAACGAGCCACTTCCTTCACCAAACGAGACGCTATGGTCTGATACTTAGGATCAGCCATCAAAAATACTGTCTCAATTGCTGGGTTAATTTGGTAGTTCATCCCGGTCATTTGGAATTCATATTCAAAATCTGCCACAGCTCGCAAACCGCGAATAATGATCCTTGCGCCCACTCTTTCCGCAAAATGCATCAAAAGATCATCGAAGCAGACTACGTCAATTTCAACGCCAGCCTCTTCCGCGAAGATACTTGTTTCCCGCCGAACCATAGCGACGCGTTCTTCAAGCGTAAACATGGGGCTTTTACCCGGATTTGCAGCAACACCAATGACAAGTTTATCCACCAGCTTCAGCGCACGATGAAAAATATCGATATGACCATTGGTGATAGGGTCAAACGTACCCGGGTATATGCCTACTCTATGCTCTGCCACTTTGATTTTCCTATACAAAAAAATTTCGTGATGACTTTCACGCAAGATTCCTGAACGCGCGTCAAATTACAAGGAAATACGTAGGTCTTTAGTGCACTTTAGCAAAAGAAATGACCACAAGGCCTACCCGTTCGGACGAGAGATTGGAATTAGCGCCTACCTTTATACATTAAAAGTAGACGTTAATTATTTGATATTAAACTATAATCACTCAGAACTCCGTTGATCATCTGATTCTGAAGCAGCGCTATCTTCGGTCACATCCTCAGAAACGCCTGGCGCTTGATCTTCACCGTTAACAACTGCTTCGCCGTCTGCTTCCGACGCATCACCATCTGCATATTCAACATCGTCAGCTTCTTCGTCATCTGTATCCTGAAGTTTAGCGACAGAAACAATATGTTCCCCGTCCGCCACCTTAAACAGCGTTACCCCTTTAGTATTCCGGGAGGCGATGCGAACATCGTGAACCGGCGTACGGATAAGCTTACCTTGGTCAGTTACCATCAGGATCTGTTCGTCGGTCGTGATCGGCTCAGCCGTTACAACAGGACCAATCTGCT
Organism: Kordiimonadaceae bacterium; assembly: GCA_016764715.1. Classification (GTDB taxonomy): domain Bacteria; phylum Pseudomonadota; class Alphaproteobacteria; order Sphingomonadales; family Kordiimonadaceae; genus Kordiimonas. The sequence goes on from JAESRJ010000312.1 coordinate 2,220, forward strand.
TGCGCATACCAGCATCTGAAGGGACGTTCCAAATACCCTGCCCGCCACGGCCAGTTACACGGTACTCATGGCTACTAGTTCGCTTACCAAAGCCACCGTTTGTTACGGTGATGATAAATTGCTCTAGCTCGGCCAGTTCTGCCATGCGYTCATCMGAAAGTRYCTGCTCGCCCGGCTCAYTCTTCCAYGCMGCGGCRCGCARGTAGGCRTCGCGCTCTTCSGTWGATGCRTCMGTRCCGTTGATGATGCACATGGAAACAATCTCGTCYCCAGCAGCAAATTTCATCCCRCGYACACCCGTTGATGTACGGCCAACAAACAGTCTTACGTCCGTTGCTTTAAAGCGAATAGCGCGGCCGCCACTTGCAGCCATCAGCACATCGTCCGTTTCAGTACAAACATTCACGGCAATTAATTTGTCAGCTTCGTCAGAGAAACGGATCGCGATTTTGCCGTTTGCCATAACGTTGGAGAAGTCTGACAACCGGTTCCGGCGCACATTGCCCATTGCTGTTGCAAACATAACGTGCAGGTCTTTCCAGGTATCTTCATCTTCAGGCAATGGCAATATTGTTGCGATTTTTTCGTTCTGCTTAAGCGGCAGCAGGTTAATCACGGCCTTCCCTTTGGATGTCGGCGACCCCAGAGGCAATTTCCATACTTTAATTTTGTAGCACTGACCAAGATCAGAGAAGAACAGCACCGGCGTATGCGTATCAGCGATAAAGACGGTGGACAGGAAGTCCTCCTCTTTAGTCTGCATACCGGAACGGCCCTTGCCGCCACGGCGCTGCGCTCTGTACGTCGAAAGCGGCACACGCTTGATGTAGCCAGTGTGCGTGACGGTTACGACCATATCTTCGCGTACGATCAGGTCTTCATCATCGTACCCACCAACAGCTGTGTAATCGATTTCTGTACGGCGTTCGTTGCCAAACTCCGTGCGGATAGCTTCAAGTTCACCGCGCAAGATTTCATATAGCCGCGTGCGGGACTGAAGGATTTCGAGGAATTCGCGAATACGCTCAGCAATCTCTGAAAGTTCACCGCCGATTTCGTCTCGGCCAAGCGCCGTTAATCTGTGCAAGCGCAGATCGAGAATGGCTTTAACCTGAATTTCCGAAGCTGGAAAGTGCCATCATCATTCAAACAGCCAGTCTCTGCAATAAGTTCGAGATACGGCAGAATATCAGAGGCATCCCAGCAGCGATTAGCTAGCGCTTCGCGTGCCACTGCAGGAGATGTCGCACCGCGGATAATCGCAACAACTTCGTCGATATGCGCAACCGCAATCACCAGGCCAATCATGATATGGGCGCGGCTACGGGCCTTGTTCAATTCGTATTTAGTACGCCGGGTGATAACCTCTTCGCGGAAGTCAACGAAGCACGTCAGGATTTTCTTCAGGCCCATCTGCTCAGGTTTGCCGCCATTAAGCGCTAGCATATTAATACCAAAGCTCGTTTGCACCTGCGTATAACGGAACAACTGGTTCAAAACCACTTCAGGAACACTGTCGCGCTTCAGCTCAATAACAACCCGCGTACCCTTACGGTCAGATTCGTCGCGCAGATCGGAAATACCCTCAATGCGCTTGGTCTGAACACATTCTGCGATTTTCTGGATCATCARCGATTTATTSACCTGATACGGTGTYTCWGTGATGATAATCGCGAAACGGTCTTTGCGAATTTCTTCTATATGSGTMCGGCTGCGGATGATAATCGAACCACGCCCGGTCTCGTACGCCTGTTTGATACCAGCAGCACCGATGATAATCGCACCAGACGGCAAATCAGGGCCTTTWACAAATTCCATCAACCCATCAACRTCAATYTCCGGGTTATCGATAACAGCGAAAACGCCGTCGATAACTTCCTGAAGGTTATGAGGAGGAATRTTTGTCGCCATGCCCACGGCGATACCTGTACCRCCATTAACAAGTATATTCGGGAAACGAGCAGGCAAAACAACAGGTTCGCTCTCGCTTTCGTCATAGTTAGGCTGGAARTTCACCGTGTCTTTATCGATATCAGCCAGCAACATGGACGCAATTTTGGACATGCGCGCTTCGGTATACCGCATCGCAGCCGCGCTATCACCGTCAAGCGAACCAAAGTTACCCTGCCCGTCAATCAGCGGCTCACGCAGKGARAARTGCTGCGCCATWCGCACCAAACTGTCATAAATCGCGCTATCACCGTGCGGGTGATATTTACCCATCACGTCGCCTACAATACGAGCAGACTTACGGAATGGCTTGTTCCACTCATAACCGCTTTCGTCCATCGCATACAAAATACGCCTATGCACGGGCTTCAAGCCGTCCCGCACATCTGGCAATGCCCGGGAAACAATCACGCTCATCGCATAATCGAGATAGGAGTTTTTCATCTCCTCTTCGATGGTAATTGGCTCGATGCCGCGYTCGTCTGGAGTGATAGGTGTAWTGTCGCTCACCGGTATTGTCCCCTATTGCCCGCGAAAGTCTTTGCTGGGCCTCTAAAACATAACATATAGCAGCTGTCTCCGGGTGAACCCCGAGATATGGTGCCAAACGACCCTCTGTCTACCAATTCCCGAAGCCCCACGCAAGGCCAATAGAGCCCTGTTTTGTGCCAGAATGAAAATTACTTAAAATAGGGCTGGACGGATCAAATTTCAGTCGCTAAAACCCGCCTTGTTCAACGGTCATCGACCTTAAGCGGGCGGGTGGCAGAGCGGTTGAATGCACTAGTCTTGAAAACTAGCAAGGGTKYANAGCCCTTCSWGGGTTCGAATCCCWSYCYSYCCGCCAYWWHHVYWWNTAYNTCATYKTWWNAKCAWMNTAACWCKTCAATTATCAAGGGTGTTAGCGGTTCGAAACTCACTACTCCAGCAAAAGCCTAGTCAGTTTCTAACCACCAACGTCCTGCCGATTTATTACTCTACGTAGCGATAATTCATTCAGATATTACAAGGGTTTACTCAGGATACTAGAGCGAGTTCAAACACTTCCGTAAAGGGCATTGAAGTGGGCTAGTATTCTCAAGTTTTTCAGTAAGAACATCCTTTTTCCGTTCCAACTTATCGAAACCTTCGAAGGTTTCGAAAACGCCTTCGCTTAAGGCCAGGGAAATACGCTCAAGTACATGATCAATCAGTGTTTCAGTCTGCATAGATTTTTCAGGCTCTGCGGTTTGACCAGTCTGCTTGCGGTACTGATCCCAGCAATCAGCTAATTATCCTACTGCCTGCAAGATAAAGCTCAAAGCGCTTTAATCTGGTGATGGCGTAGCGAATGGCCCCGCTGGGAGGTTATTTGGCAAATGTTACATTTGGTAGGCTTGGCAGCCATTTCTGCAACACTTCAAACATCGTTTTCACATGCTTTTGTCGTATCCTCCTTTTTAACACCAGATGGTCGTTGCCTATTTTTCCTCGCAATACTGCACTGCCTCTTTGTAAGCGATATATCAAGCGTCCTGCACCTAATCTCGCACAAGGCCCTCTTAAGCTGAGCCATATGTATAGGGTCTTAGGTAGTTGGCTTTAACTGGATCCTTACATCTGTGACAAACCTCACAGACAAAAAAATGCCCGCGAATGAAGGTTATAAAGCGCGGGGAAATGGCCTGACAGAGCACAGTAAGTTCAGATTGCAATACAATTTTTCCTGCACACGAAAACTATATAATTCTCACAAAACTCAAGGAAAAAAAATGACCGCTATAAAAGACGTAGAAAAACTAACTCTTGATCTGCACAATCAAAAAATAATCGACCTCGATAGGCCACTACGTGATCTTTTGAAACCAGAGGGTATTGGATTTATTGACCCTGATAGTCCGCTAGCAGACAACGCAATTGCCTGGTCTGACTATGTTTTGATTACAAAAGGAAAAACCGGATCGCTTGACGATTTGCTAAAGGTCGCAGAAACAATTCGCACATCGACGGGTGTCGGCTTGTTGGCTCCGACTGCGAGTACTTCTTTGGCTTCTAGAACCCGTAGGAGTTTTACCTGTAAAGCTGGCTCCGTGTCGCCAATCTCGTCGAGGAAGATCGTGCCGCCG
>JAESRJ010000313.1 GCA_016764715.1 Kordiimonadaceae bacterium
AGTATTCTCCGATGATCAGATTGATGCCTATATCGAACTGAAGATGGAAGACGTCAATCGACTGGACCTAGCGCCACACCCAGTTGAATTTGAGATGTATTACAGYTCTTAAAAGTCTGGGATTGTAGTGACAAAAAAAGAAATCGGCCTCACTTGCGGGAGAGGCCGATTTTTACTTTATCTGCCCTCTTTAAAAAATTAATGTTTTTAGATGTTTACTTTTTAACAACGGGTAAAATATAAGCTGCWGAAATACGAYGKRGTTCSNGTGTWAWTTTTTGTGCTGTAAGGCTTCTAATTGATGCATATAACCTATACGAGCGAACAGATCGCAATCCAGCCGAAGCTCGTTGGCGCCAACATCAATCCTGAAACTTTTCTGGCGACAGATTATCTCAATCATTTCAATGAGATCGTCATGTTGCTTGAAATGATACCAGACATGCCTGAGCTCATCGAAGACGCACGTGAATGGGCGCCCAAAACCTACAATCAGCATTTTATGGATAGCGGTTTCCAGGCCAGAGAACTTGCGGTGCAAGCTTTCAACTTGGCGCCTGACGGCATCATAATTGCCTTTGATCAAGTGTGTGATGGTATGAACACGACCATTCTTACCACGCTCGCAGGCCTTACTCACCTAAATGTAGCGGAACGTGGGTTTTCACCTGCTGCCCGTGAATTGGTCCGGCAACGTGTTCAAACCATTCAAGAACTCTTGATGAAACTGAACCAAGTGATCCACGGTCAAATTGGTGATGACTTCAGCATTGGCGAAGCTCCAATCGAAGTCCCTGCCGAACCAGAAGAAGTTCAGTCGCAAGAAGATATCGACAAGCTATTCGATTAGAAAGCATCAAGGGTGTTGCAACGACGCCAGCGCACAGTGCAAGAGCACGTTAGAAGCTGTTATTGAAGCGATATCCGGTAATCGCCATCATGCCCAAACGCGGTGAGAGAAACCGTTTTGGTAATTTCAGGGTGCCCTTCGCGAGACAGCCTCACCAGCGGTGAACTACTCATCCGTACATCGCTGATACGCTCAACAATCCAAAAGGAAACGTTTGGCGCAGCCAGTTCAATGCGGTCCCCTACAGTGATTTTTTCAAGGGCCACAGAATCAGAGCCTGGCGAAAGAAATTTCTTAAGAAGACTCACAGGATGTAAATTACTCATGTCGTTTCTCTTTCACTTACTCTCGCACCTACTGCCCCGCAGCGTAAAGCTTACCTGTTAATATATAGTGTACGTCACACTAAAAACCAAATCTAAGGTCGCCAAGTATACCATATTTGTACGATAAGTGGTAAAAATACACTATATATTGACATTGTTGACGCAGGGCCGCAGCTAGGCTACGCCCTACTATGTAATCCATTTGAAGAGTATATACATGAGTGATCTGTTCGAAGTTCAGCAAACGAAAACCGACTATTCCGCCAAAGACATTGAAGTCTTGGAGGGCCTTGAACCTGTTCGGATGCGGCCTGGCATGTATATTGGTGGTACGGACGAAAGTGCGCTTCATCATCTTGTCGCTGAAGTTCTCGACAATTCCATGGACGAAGCCGTTGCAGGGCACGCCAGCAGAATAACCGTCTCCATGCACGCGGATGGTTCGATCAGTATATCAGATAACGGCCGCGGCATTCCAGTTGATCCGCWTCCAAAATTTCCAGACAAATCGGCCYTGGAAGTTATTCTAACAACCCTGCATTCGGGCGGAAAGTTCAATTCAGACGCCTACGCCACYTCTGGCGGGCTRCACGGTGTTGGCATTTCAGTGGTGAACGCTCTTAGCTCCCACGTAGAGATCGAGGTTGCCAGAGATAGAAACCTTTGGCGGCAAACTTATTCTCGCGGGCTGGCAACGTCTCCGCTTGAGGATCTAGGCCCAGTTCAAAATCGGCGCGGTACCAAAATTACTTTCCTGCGGGATACCGAAATTTTCGGGGACAAACTTCAGCTGCGCCCAGCTAGAGTGTACCGGATGGCGCGCTCCAAGGCCTACCTGTTTCGCGGCGTCGAAATTCGTTTTGACTGTGCGCCAGAGCTTATTACCGACGGCGACCAAACGCCGATGGAGAAAACCCTACATTTCCCAGGCGGGCTGGAAGATTACCTGAAAGAAACTCTAAAAAAGCGTACTTGCGTTTCCGAAGAGCCCTTTGCGGGTTTCACGAGCCTCCCTGACAACCAAGGCCGCATTGAGTGGGCGATCCACTGGCCCGAGTTTGGCGACGGCTTCTGCAATAGTTACTGTAACACCATTCCAACGCCGCATGGCGGCACACACGAAAACGGCATGCGGAGCGCGCTCGTCAAGGCCATAAAGGCATACGGAGAGCTAACCAATAACAAAAAAGCTGCTCAGTTAACGCTCGATGATATGTGTGGTTCCTCCTGCGTGATGCTTTCGGTTTTTATTAATGACCCCCAGTTCCAGGGGCAGACCAAAGAAAAGCTTTCCACCGCAGATGCCCACAGGCTTACCGAGAACGCACTCCGCGATGCCTTTGATCACTGGCTCGCCGATTTTCCTGACAGGGCCACAGGCCTGTTAACTTGGGCGCTTGAACGCCTAGAGGACCGCCTACGCCGCAAGCAGGAAAAAGAAGTTAAGCGCGCCACCGCAGTCGGCAAACGTAAACTGCGCCTTCCCGGCAAGCTCACGGATTGCTCCAGCGTGGATCCTGTAGGCACAGAAATTTACATTGTGGAAGGGGACAGTGCGGGCGGCTCTGCCAAGCAGGCGCGCGACCGCAAAACACAAGCGATTCTTCCTATTCGCGGTAAAATTCTCAATGTCGCCTCGGCCACCCGTGAAAAAATTGGCGCTAATCAGGAAATCAAAGATCTGACGCTAGCGCTAGGGTGCGGCGTGCGGGAGCATTACCAAGAAGAAAGCCTACGTTACGAAAAAATAATCATTATGACCGATGCGGATGTCGACGGGGCGCATATCGCCACCCTTCTGATGACATTTTTCTTTCAGGAAATGCCKSARYTSRTKMGWMAMGGCAGGCTATATTTGGCACAGCCTCCGCTTTACCGGCTCGCAAAAGGCGGCACAGTTTTTTACGCTCGCGACGACGAACATAAAGACCAATTGATGGCAACAGAGTTCGCAGGCAAAGGCAAAATTGAGATCAGCCGATTTAAAGGCCTCGGCGAGATGCCTGCCAAGCAGCTTAAAGAAACAACAATGCTGCGCAAAAACAGAACGCTCATACGCGTAACACTGCCTACCGAATACGCCGCCAGAGCAGACGTTAATCAACTGGTTGATGACCTTATGGGCAAAAAGCCGGAAAAGCGCTTTGAGTTCATCAAAAGCAACGCCTCCGAAATTGAACAGCTGGATCTCTAGCTCTAGGGCTTTGAATGCGGACCCCGAGGTTTCTAACTGCGGTGCCGCGCCTTCCAAAACGCAGAATTGACAAAGGGCTAGATATACAGTGACACCGCGCTTTGGTCTTTTAGCTTCGGCGCCACTGCGATCTGTGCCAATGGTAGGGCGCAAAAAACCGGTCATCGCTTTTGCTAAGGCGACATAAACCCCTCTAAATTAAGGAATGGCATTCGCGCGGCAATTTGCCCCTATCCTCCCTAATCAACAGCCTATAAAGTCTTGGTTAATCAAGGGGGTTGACCATGAACRTAGCCATTATTGGAGCCGGCATAGGTGGCCTTGCCGCAGGCTCTTTCCTTGCGCGCGGCGGTCATCAAGTYTCGATTTTCGAAGCCTACGCGGAAGCCACGCCCGTTGGCGCAGGCCTCTTGCTTCAACCTCCCGGTCAATCAGTTCTCGCTGAACTTGGCTTGTTAGATGCTGTTAAAGCTGATGGCCTGCCCATTGCACACCTTCAATCAAAGACAACATCCGGGCAGGCACTGCTCAATCTATCCTACGACACATTGGAAGGCCCCGCGCGAAACGGCTTGGGCACCAGCCGCGACAATCTACACCGCGCCTTGCTTACGTCTGCAATTGATGCTGGTGCCGACATCACCTATTCGGCTGAGGTTTCTCGGCTAGACCATCAAGATAGAGGAATCCGTTTGGTTTCTGGGGAAAACAATTTTGGGCCATTCGATTTTATTGTGGTTTCAAGCGGGTCGCGAAGTGATTGGCTAAATGACGATGCTTTCAAACGCCGGGCAGTACCCTACTCTTGGGGCTGCATGTGGGCGACCGTACCACTGCCTGCCCCATTGGCGCCGGATACTTTGCATCAGCGTTGCCGCGGCACTCGTAAAATGATCGGTCTGCTCCCGATCCACAATAGCCCTAAAGGGCCACGAGCCGCTCTGTATTGGAGCGTAAAGGAGAGCAACGCAGAAGATTGGTTTGCGTCCGACTACCAGAGCTTTCTTGATGAGCTGCACGGTTTGTGGCCAGAAGCCGCGGCTGCGGCTTCTACGGTACAGAAAGACGCTTTCACTTTTGCGAAGTATAAAGATACCTGGACTAAACGCCCCTATAATTCTCGCATTCTCTTAATTGGTGACGCAGCACACGGCACCAGCCCACAATTGGGGCAAGGCGCTTCAATGGCATTGCTCGATGCCAAAGCCCTTAGCGACAGTTTAAATGAATGCGGTAATGACCTCTCGGTGGCTATGGCCTGCTATGCCAAGAAACGCCTAAAACATCAACGTTATGTGCGCTACGCAAGCAGAGGACTCACGCCAATTTATCAGCACGATTCCAATTATATTGGCATAATAAGAGACGCCTTATCGGGCCCCGGGAGCAAACTCCCGTATTTTCGCGGCTTGGCAGTAAGAACGCTTGCCTGCGAAGTCTCAAACGGCATGTAATAAGCCAAGCTGACGGTTTTGTTTCAAGCACAAGAATCTCTCATACCTGAATTCTGATCATTTTTTTACACAGACGATCTTTATTCGCCTATATATGGCCTTATTGCGGTTGAAAATCGTTTCTGTCATTGACTTTCAAAGACGGGAACCTATTCTGCCGCGCAAACGCGTATAGACAGATTGGTATTATTGCATGAGTTTTGAGCTCCTTGGACTTAGCGAGCCTACTTTAGCTGCTGTAAAAGATGCTGGGTATACAGAGCCCACACCGATTCAAAAGCAAGCTATCCCACAAACATTGATGGGCCGTGATATTCTCGGCATTGCCCAGACAGGTACAGGCAAAACTGCGTCCTTTACCCTGCCAATGATTGATATCCTTTCTGAAGGCCGCACACGTGCCCGCATGCCGCGCTCGCTTATATTGGAACCAACGCGCGAGCTTGCAGCTCAAGTCGCTGATAGCTTCGTAAAATACGGCAAAAACCATAAGTTGACGATGGCGCTCCTTATCGGCGGCGTTAATTTCAAGGATCAGGAAAAGAAACTTGATCAGGGTGTTGATGTTCTTATCGCAACACCGGGCCGTTTGCTTGACCATTTCGGCCGCGGCAAATTGCTGCTCACCGGCATTGAAATTCTTGTGGTGGACGAAGCTGACCGCATGCTCGACATGGGCTTTATTCCAGACGTTGAGAAAATTTGCGAGTGYATSMCWAARRAWCRTCAWACACTTTTCTTCTCAGCAACCATGCCGCCTGCCATTCAGCGCTTAACTAAGCAGTTCCTGGACGATCCGCGCAAAATTGAAGTGGCACGTCCAGCGTCTACTGGCGATCATATCGAACAGTTTCTTATCGAAGTGGGCCCTCGTGATAAGCGTAAGGCTTTGCGCCAGATGCTGCGCGAAGAACCGATCAAAAACGCCATTATTTTCTGCAACCGCAAACGCGACGTGAAAGAAGTCTATCTTTCGCTGAAACGCCACGATTTTAGCGTTGGGCAACTGCACGGTGATATGGAACAGCTGGAACGCATGGAAGTGCTTCGCCAGTTCAAGGAAAACGAAATTCAGCTTCTTTGTGCTTCTGACGTGGCAGCGCGCGGCCTCGATGTGCCAGACGTAAGCCATGTTTTCAATTTTGATGTCCCGGGCCACGCCGAAGATTATGTCCACCGCATTGGCCGTACGGGCCGCGCGGGACGCCAAGGTAAAGCAATTACTATTGCTACAAAGTCGAAAATCGACAACCGACTGTTGGATGCGATTGCCAAACTAACCAAAGGCACGCTCAAGCGGATCGACGACCTTGATCTTAAGCCCGAGAAACGTGCGAAAAGACAAGACAGCGAAGCACCAAAAGACACCCCAACAGACAAGCAAGAAGCCCCTGTTTCTGTAGAAAAGACCGAAGAGCGCGAGCCTCAGCCGTCTCGCAGTCGTTCGC
>JAESRJ010000314.1 GCA_016764715.1 Kordiimonadaceae bacterium
TTAAACTAAGCGGACACGTAGCCCGCTCTAAGGCACACTTATATGATGGCCTGATTAGATACGGTAGGTGGGGTTCGTCGGGCGCTAATGTTTAACGCGACAATTGCCGTATGCTGGAAATGTCAAATGGAAGCAGGAAAGGCGTTGGGTTGGACAATAGTGCTGAGCACGATGACCCGACAGGTCCATCTTCAATTGGAATCTAGGGACCTAAAGGGATAGTTAGACTAGCAACTATTTTAAGCAGGTATCCAATTCATCCCTCAACCTTATGGCTTTGGTCGCGATTGCGCCGGAAATCGAGGCATTCGATATCGTTTGGTCAATGTTCCAACGCAGGGCCATAAAAACTTCGGCCCCGGTAGCCCCCGCGTCCATCGCATTCTGAAGAGCTTTGCTTTGCTTCTTCAAAGACGAACTGACTAATAGTTCTATTAGCTCTTCGGTTTCTTGATAGTGATTATAGAGCACGATTGATTTCCCCCATTTGGATTTACCGCGACAATTGTAGTTCTGCACAAGTTACAATGAGTTTGGGACTGTCTGAAATGAATGCCACCATAACTGTTGTAGAATCTGTTGTTTCAAGAAATTCTTCAAGATTGGGCCATGATGTGCCTTCTGCCATTTTGAGTTGGTAAGGGAACTTACCGGCTTTGCCATCCGTTAAGGCCCAGTGATGAAAGGAGTGGACAACAAGTTGGATCTTTTTATGGAAAACCTTGTCCTGAGACAGTTCGATGTATTCAGCTTCCTGATCGCTATTACCTTTTTTTAGTTCTTTTCGTGACTTTATTTGTTCTCTTAGTGACTTTATTTTCTTTAGCAGGGCATCACCGAAATAAAATCGATTGTCGGTGGCTGAGTGTGTTTCCGAGGCATATGTTTTTTTCAAATCTTCTAAAAGTGAAATTAAAGTCTTACTCTGAGCAAGCGTCGAATACGGGATTCGTGCCGCTAAAAAGTATGCGCGGGCAACTGTTGTCGGGATAGTTGCGGGTAGTTTTTCAAGCTCTCCGATCGGCACGCAAAAACGCGCAAAATTACTAGCTTTGAAAACCTTTAGTGGCCCATGATCATTTCCTGTTTGTAAGGCGGCAGCATGGTAACTAACAAAAAGAACCACTAACAATGCAACAATTATGTTTTTCATGTCATTCCTAAATTGACCTCAAGACAACAGAGTGAAGTGTACAATCTCACGGGTATACCAAAAGTCAATCCCGCCGATACTTGTGATCTATGACTTTCTTTAGGGCCTGAGCAAGATCCGGTTTTGCAGCGGCAATGAATGTTGCGGCATCATCCGACTTCATAAAGCCAACTCTCCCGCCAATCATCCCCCATCTTTGTTTCTGTAGAGTATCGGGATTTGGGTTTGCGTCACCAAAAGCTTTTTTAAGCCATGCCAGCCAAGCTTGGATGTTCACGCCCACTTCTAACTTCACATAGTGATTGAAAGCGTCTGCATGAGCTTTCGTGGGGGATATTGATCTACGGTTCATTTGGGGTTCTCCTCGACTCGTTATGGTCAAGCGTGACATGAGAACAAAAAATAGAACAAACCCTATTGCTGTGACAGAGAACAAAAAACAAACATCCTCGTTACTAGTAACGAGCTAGTAACGAAGAACCCCCATGTTCGATGTTTGTTCACGGGTAAACGACTGTTTTTAGTAGGAAAAAATCCAATAAAAGCAACAAGACGACTACACTGGGGGTGTAGGGGCCGCAGGTTCGAATCCTGTCTCTCCGACCATTAACGGAAACCCACTAAGGCATTGTTCTTAGTGGGTTTCATGTTTTAGGGAGCRGTTTTTGGTGCAGCACTTTAAGGACTTGAGTAGTTCACTTTGGGCCACTTGTTTCGTGTGGGTGGTTTGTCTTGGTTCCGCCATACACGCCCATTGTGGTACATATGTGAGATAGCTGCGCTTCGCAGGGCTTCTAAATGAGACGGGAGTTATTCAATTCGCCGGTTTCAARGTAGGATCGAACTCTAGRTCGTAATCGACGGTTAGTATTTCAAGCATATGACCGTTCGGGTCTTTGAAATATACACCCCTACCGCCATAGAGATGATTGATTTCGCCGTCGTAWGTATCGTCACTCATGCGGTGCGGGTTGCTGGAGATCTTGATGTTGCCGGCGAGCACGCGTGACAAAATATCGTCGAAGGCCTGATCATCTACTTTGAACGCATAATGGTGTAACGGGATTTTTGCGCCAGTTTCCATGAAGTCTAGCGACAAAGTACTGTTCACTCTGACAACCGCGAATGGGCCCCAGTCTTTGAGGTACTCGAAGCCAAAAATCGTTTCATACCATTTGGCAGAGACTGAACGATCAAGTGACGGCACAATGGTGTGGTTTAGGGTAATTTCCATGGTTAGACTCTCCGTTKTTAYTGGATAGGCCAAGAATTTCCTGCGATTTTGTATAACAAAAAATGCYAAAATTTTCAATCTMGGMGATGCRATGATCAAATAGSTGCGWACAATCCATAGGCATTGCSTTAARACTTCYCGTTGACYGGTKRTGTACACCATACGGCAATTATCTTTGATCAGCCGTTCAGAAGCCCATTTTTTGGTTTTCTGATTTTTGGCTCACCTTCTATCTTAAAGTCATTTAGAAGACCCAAAATTCATGTCATAGGTAAACCTCCCATATAGCCGCGTCTGCGCTAACAGCGAACATACCAAACCAATACTATCAGTGTTGCTTGTTACTCTAGGCTTGCAAGGATATATAAAAGAACCGAACAAGATTGTGGTTCATTCGTTCGCGTTTTGAGGCGTGAAATCGACATCGTTAAAGTCAGTCTAGGCTGAAACAAGGACAGGGCACTATGAGTGAGACTAGCTTAACACAAGGCATAATTTACCTGATCGGCACAGGTGAGGTTGCGAAGGCTGCTCTGTTTAAACTGATCCTGCGATATCCCCTGCAGAAGGTGAATGTTGTCGCGTCTAATCGGTCAGGCGGCATAGATCTTCTCGCTAAAGCTGTTAGTGAAGGCCTGCCCCAAGCTAATGTGCAATTCAGCCAGATTGACGTCTATACTGATACCCAGAAATTATCGGACCTTATTGAAGGAAATGCTTCGTCCTTGAATGGGCCTAACGTGATCTTAAACCTTGGGTCCCCGTACCTAGATATGACGCTGATGTATCTGGCCCTAGAGACCGGTTGCCATTATGTAGATACCGCCTGTTATGAGGAACTCAATACAAAAGGGTTTAGCTATAAAGAGCAACTTGCCCTTGCGCCGAAATTCGAAAAGCTCGGTTTGAAGGCGATCCTTGGTGCGGGTGGRTCGCCCGGTATCACAAATGCGCTCGCGCGCTTCCACGATGAGCACCGACCCTGTGAAACGGTGCGGATTTACGATTACAACGGCGGCTCGCAGGAYARRTACCCGTGGGCGACYAACTTTGCCGCTGAGGACAATTTGAAGGAATTAGACAATCCGGCCAAATTCCTGTGTGACGGGCAGTGGAAAACCGCACCAGCCTTTTCTGAGCGGGTTTACATGGATGACCCTTTGAAGCTGGGTGCGGACACCAAAGTGGGTTTCAACACCATTTATCACGAAGAACAGGAAACSATTAATATGATGTTCCCTCACATCCGGAATATCTTTAATTATATGAGCTTTGGTGAGGATTATATTAAATATTTCAAAMKRYYMYRYRRWCTKGSMYKGATSRRKGWWRMRYYRKYTTCWRWCRRWMWKRRMGRTWWKWTCATACCGATCCGTTTCTTGGCTTCTCTAATGCCTCATCCGCGCGATGTTGCACCGCTGGTGACAGGGCCAGCAGGTATGCGGCTGGAATCGGCTGGCTTAGGTCAGGCCACTCCGGATCTTATTAGCGTATGGCGCATGCGCCACGAAGACTGTTTTGAAGACACAAAAACTGGCGCAGTTGCGTGGAGCACGGGTGTACCAGCTTGCCTCTTTATGGAGGCGATGCTGCGCTGCGAAAAGCCCGGCGTCTATGTGCCTGAGAACCTGCCAAATCTATCTGCTGCAGTTTTCTTTGACCTGGCGGAAGCTTACGGTCTGGAAATCGAGACGTATGACGCGCAAGGCGCAAAGGCCGTATTATGACCGAATTGAATTCATTCAAGCGCCCGACCCATATTTTTGATGAAGCCCGCTTTGAGAAGAACCTGAAAGAACTTGCAGGCCTTCGAGAGAGCACTGGCTTGAAGACCTTGCTCGCCCTGAAGGGGTATAATCCTCTTCATTCCGCTGATCTTGTGAATAGGCACCTTGATGGTGTTGCTGTTTCTTCGCTCTACGAGGCGCGCTCCGCTTCAGAGGCTTACACTGGCGAGATCCACACCTATTGCCCAGCTTACGACCTGGAAACCTTCGGTGAATTGATGGGCTACAGTAGCCATGTGGTGTTTAACTCTCATCAAGACCTGGAACGGTTCGCACCCCGTGTCCCTGCGGGTGTGAAAATAGATATTCGTATCAACCTTCAGCATGAGAACACGAARACSACCGTGTTCGACGGRTATAATCCGAAYAAACGCTTTAGCCGCTTTGGCATCACGATGGCSGAGTTTCGGCCRGAGGAYATWGCGAAATWCAATGTRACAGGTATCCACTTTCATGCGCTCTCGTCACAAGGAGCCGATGAGCTGAAGGATTGCACCGAGACCCTGGAGCGGAAGTTCCCGGGTTTGTTGCACCAAGTTGAGCGCCTTAACATGGGAGGCGGGCATCTAGTGTGCCATTTGGACTACGACTATGCGCTTCTCAGTGAAACGGTTATGTACCTGAAAAAGACTTTTGGCTTGGATATTTACATCGAGCCAAGCGAACATGTTTACACAGGAGTGGGCGTTCTGAAAGCACGGGTCCTATCCGTTATTTTTAACGAGATTCCTATTGCCATCCTGAATGTCAGCACCAAAAACCATATGCCGGATGTATTGGAAAGCCCCTATTACTTCGCAGAGATAGAAGAAGGACAGCATGGRCGCGGGGAGGACAAACACACCTATATACTCGGCGGAAACACGTGCCTGACRGGAGACGTGATCGGGGATTACAGTTTTTCGGAACCCCTGCGGGTGGGGGACATCATAACCTTCACGGACCAGACAGCTTATACGCTGGTTCAAAGCCATCACTTCAACGGTGTACCCAAGCCTGATCTTGTGGTGCTTGATGTGGACGGGAATATCAAGTCTGAGTGCAGGGACAGCTATGAAAGATATTTGCAAACAGTGCGGTAGTTTTCGTAGATTGATTTTTAAAGGTTGATCAACGCAGTTCTGGGGAATGCTTGATGCCCTGCCTTTTCTAACGTTACCTAAAAGGCTGCTCTTCGGGGTGGCCTTTAATTTTTTACTGTCCTTGCTATCGCGACCCAGGCACGCTTTCAGTGGGCATTACTATTAGAAAAACCAAGCCCGCTGACCTGCGGTTCAATTTACTACCACTTATCCGTAGAGTCCTTTGATTGAGTTTTGGTTCAAAGTTGGTCGTATGCAATCATTAAAGGAGCATGCCCCTTTAATGATTTTGCCTCTTTACCTTGCAGGTGGGTAGGTACGKTCMACAGTGTCATTAGTCGATTGTTGGAAATTACCTGTCTGCGTTGCACTGCCGGTCGAGACAAAGACAGCAATAGTTAAAGCAATGAAACGCAGGATTTCCCCATTTGGATTTGAAGCGGCAATTGCAGGTATAGACGAGATGTCAATCTAGTTGCTTCTCGCTGGCCAGTGACCTTGACCATTTCTGGCCTAGTCGGCAGTTGAGAAGTTGAAAGGCGTTAGCCGCGATAAGCGGGGCGGGAAGAGCTGACGTCCCGCCAATTAGCTGGGTGGTTTACTTATCAAATTTGCGCGTCCAAAGATCGATTGCAGCTAGATAGTCTGCTGGCAGCACATGGCCACTGTCGTAACCCTTGTGTTGCAAAGTGCCGGCTGCTTTGGCCGCAAGCATGCTGTTTTGCTCAACGGTTGAAAACCGGTCTTTGTTCGCGGTCAACAGCAACCACGGTACCTCAACGCCGTCGGCGTACTGAATKGGTGACACCTCAGGTACGTTGCCGACAAACGGCGGCACCATSGTGATCAACTGGGTCACGGCGTCATTTTCTGCCGCGAGCAAAATTGCCATCTGCGCGCCCATGCTGTAGCCCACTGCGACGATGCGCTTTGCCTCCGGGAAATTGCGCTGCAGTTTTTTGATTAGGGTATCATAGTCGCGGATAGTATTTTCGATCATGCTGCGGTAGGCGGC
>JAESRJ010000101.1 GCA_016764715.1 Kordiimonadaceae bacterium
AGCCTCCTTCGGGAGGCTTTTTTTTTTTTGGCATCAATTGTGTCTATTTCTCGTAAAACCCTAGCGGCCTATGCCTTTGTATTTCTCAAAGGATCGCAGGCCACCTAGCCCCAGCATACCAATCAGGGCGGCAATAAGCCTGCCCGTTTCTGTTAAGGACGGCGTCGCCAAATTGCCCACGGTGGGCGCTCCCGCATTGACTTTAACTCCTTAACCTGAAAGCTTCTTTTCGGGAAGCTGACCGCTTGCACCCTTGTTTTGTGACAGCGATCAATCCAGCCATGGACACAGAGCTAGCTTTACGTGAATTGTAATGGTGACCGACGGCCAACACAGATTGGCCTGATGAAAAATATAGAGGGGATACCTATGAGAATGAGCAGATTAAAAGCGTTGACCTTGGGGGTTAGCTTACTGACGATTGCAGCCGCGGCCACCAGCGCCAGTGCGGCTGACAGTCATACACTGTTTCGCAATCCAACGGTGAGCGACAGCCACATTGTCTTTTCCTACGCTGGAGACCTTTGGCGTGTGGAAAAATCCGGCGGCGCTGCCCAGAAGCTGACATCCGGTGTCGGTGTTGAAGACAGCCCGCATTTCTCACCAGATGGGTCTATGATTGCCTTCACCGGCGATTATGACGGCAACACAGATGTTTTTGTTATCCCTGCCGCAGGCGGCACACCGAAACGGCTAACTTACCATCCCGGTCCTGATCAAGTAACCGGCTGGACGGTCGACGGCGCATCCGTGGTCTTCAATTCGCGCAGAAATTCATACGCAAATTTCTTGCGGCTTTTCACCGTCGACGCGGACGAGCCCAGCTATCCGGCACAGATCGATTTGCCGTCGGCTGAGCGCGGCAGTTTTAATGCTGCGGGCACGCATCTGGCTTACGAGCCGCTTAATCAGTGGCAGCCTGACTGGAAACGCTATCACGGCGGCCAGCAGGATAAAATCTGGATAGCCAAGCTGGATGACGCCAGTTTGCAAAAGATCCCGCATAAAGATTCGAGCGACAAATCACCAATGTGGATTGGTGATAAGATTTATTTTTTGTCAGACAGGGGCAGCGAAGAAGGCTCTGTGCGCCTGTTTTCCTTTGATCCAAAAAAGAAACGCGTCAAGCAGCTGCTGAAGAATGATGGCCTCGATATTAAATCGGCAACAGCTGGCCCGGACGGCACAATTGTATATGAACAGTTTGGCAGTATTCATATTTTTGATACCAAAACCGGCAAAGCATCTCCGGTTGAAATCAGCGTAACAGCTGATCTAACGTCGGTCCGCGCCCGTTTTCAAAATGTCGGCGATGATATTAGAGGCGCAGATATTTCCCCAACCGGTAAACGCGCTGTTTTTGAAGCCCGCGGTGAGATATTCACCGTTGCCGCCAAGAAAGGCGAGCCGCGCAATATTACCAATTCACCCGGCGTGATGGAACGCAGCCCCGTATGGTCGCCTTCTGGCGAGTTTATTGCGTATTTCTCAGACGAAGGCGGCGAATATAACCTGCATATTAGAGACCAAAAAGGCCACAAGCCCGCAAGAATAGTGAMMTTRCCAGTCAATTTCTATTACGCCCCTACCTGGTCRCCRGACAGCAGCAAAATCGCGTATTTCGATAACTCACTCGTGCTTTGGTATGTTGATTTGGACGCTGAAGGCGACAGCGCACCGGTCAGGGTCGCTGAAAACCTGATTGGCCTAAACGATTCTGTATTAGCACCCTACTGGTCACCCGACGGCAAATGGTTGGCCTATGTAGCCCAACTTCCTAACTTGCACCGTGCTATACATTTCTATTCGCTTGAGACCGGCGAGACCACCCAAGTGACGGACGGCATGAGCGATGCCCGGTACCTGGCCTTCAGCAAGGACGGTAAATTCCTGCATTTCACCGCAAGTACTAACGTGGGCCCGACGATCAGTTTCGCTGATATGTCTNGGGTGAACCATAATGTTACCCGTAACGTCTATTCGATGGTGCTTTCGGCAGATACCAACTCCCCGCTGGCGCCAGAGAGCGATGAAGAAGAAGTTAAGAAGCCCAAGGAAGACGAAGCTGACGGTGACAATAAAGCCAAAGACGATAACGGTGAAGGTGACGCTGAGAAATCTGACGAGAAATCCGGCGARAAATCCGATGACAAAGACAAAGACGGCGATAAGGCCAACGGCAAAAAGAGCGAAAAGGAAGAAAAGGTCACTAAAATTGATCTCGAAGGGATCCGTGACCGGATTATCACCTTACCTTTCCCTAACCGCAATTACATCGGCGTACGCGTAGCGGGTGACGGCACGGTCTTGGTCACTGAATCTCTCCCGTCCGACCGCGGGCCTGATAACAGAGTTTTGCACGGTTTCTCGATGAAAACCAAAAAAGTAACTGAGGTGGCCAAGGGTGTCCGTAATTTGTGGATTTCTGCTGACGGAAAATCGGCCCTTTACAACCGCAACCCAACAACTTGGGCCATCAGCGCTACCGGGGCCATTGGAAAGCCGGTTAAGCCCGGCAAGGGCGCTTTGGCAACCGGACGCATGGAAGCGCTTGTCGATCCAAAAAAAGAATGGGCGCAAATGTACCACGCCGTTTGGCGGGGAGAGCGTGACTTCTTCTACGATAAAAATGGTCACGGCATTGATTTTGCCGCAATGGAAGCACGGTATGCACCTTATGTGGCCTCAGTGCAGCACCGATCAGATCTGACCTATTTGTTCCGCGAAATGGCCAACGAAATGACCATTGGCCATATGTTCATCGGCGGCGGTGATCAAGTACGGGCCAAACGCGTGGCTGTAGGGTTGCTCGGCGCTGACTATAGGGTTGACGGCGATMAMTATAAGATTTCCAAAATCTTTAACGGTGAAAGCTGGAACCCGAGGTTAACCGGCCCGTTATCGCAACCTGGGCTCAATGTGAAGGTGGGTGACTATCTGCTRTCAGTGAACGGCATTGATGTTACCGCTGACCACAGCGTCTTTTCCTATTTTGAAAGCACGGCTGGCAAACAGACCCGCATAAAAATTGGGGCAAACGCTGATGGCAGCGATGCGCGCGAAATCATCGTTGTGCCAACCGGTAATGAAGGCGGGCTTCGCCATATCGATTGGAAAGAGGGCAACCGGCGCAAAGTGGATGAGCTGAGCGGTGGCAAGCTGGCTTATATTTATATGCCTAATACGGGCGGCGGCGGTGTCGCCAGCTTTAACCGGTATTTCTTCTCTCAGACTGATAAGTCCGGCGCCATTCTTGATGAGCGCTTCAATGGCGGCGGGTTGCTGGCTGATTATGTCATCCAGCTGTTCACTCGTGACAGATTGGCGAATGTTCATTACCGGGCCGGCAAACAAGATGTGCCGGTGCCGGGCGGTGCGATTTACGGCCCTAAGGCCATGCTGATCAACGAAATGGCGGGTTCTGGCGGCGATGCAATGCCGTGGTTCTTCAAAACCGCAAAGGTTGGTCCATTGATCGGTAAACGGACCTGGGGCGGCCTAGTGGCAGCCCTTGGTATTCCGCAGTTGATGGACGGCGGCAGTGTTAGGGCGCCGAACGCAGCGATTTACGGCCTCGACGGCGAATGGGAAGTTGAAAACTTTGGTGTCGCGCCTGACATTGAAGTTGAATTTGATCCTGCCGCGTGGCGCGCGGGCCGCGATCCGCAGCTGGAGCGCGCGGTTAAATACTTGATGAAAGAACTCAAGAAAAACCCACCGAAGAAGTCCAAGCGACCCGCGTACCCGGTKTATAAACGCGACTAGGGCTAGTTTGCGTGCAATGAAAGAAGAGGAAGGGTTCGCCCTTCCTTTTTTNTTNGRGCCTYAAYNRRRAGANTTTAYGGRGNNCCMTTTTRWNNGKGARNGCYMAYYRCMATCGCMGCASWAYTGCCYYYAARTAYACRGNATARRTTTGATTTTCCTCCGAGTTGTTGTACTAAGGCGACGCTATTATTCAAACAGCTGATGGGACTTGAAGCCCATACCCAAAAATGACCTCCAAATACCATGACGTCGTCCTCGAGATTATCGAAGAGGCAAGGCGTACCCATTCCGAATTCTTAGATATATCTAACTGGGAACTAACCTGTATCCCCGCTGAAGTGGCAGACCTTCAACATGTGACAAGGGTCGATTGTCGAGGCAACCAGATCTCTGATTTCAGCGCTCTTCAATCGCTACCGAATCTATACAACCTTGATTGCTGCGACAACGAGCTTGAAAGCCTAGAAACTCTTGTAGGGTTAACAGGGCTACTTATGCTGGATTGTAGAGACAATCAACTAAAGTCAGTGGCCCATATTGAAGCGCTCAACAAACTTGAGATACTGGAAATTAGCTACAATGAGATAGAGGATATTGGCCCATTGGCAGCCCTCAGCAAGCTTCGGTCTCTGGATTGCGCTCACAATCCTATTAGTAGCCTTGCCGCATTGGCTCAGCTAACTCAATTAACACAGCTCGAATGTCACAGTATGGAGCTCACAGATTTAAGCCCGCTAACAAAGCTCATAAACCTAAAAGCACTAGACTGCGGCTTCAATAAAATCACAGACTTACAGCCACTAATATCTATGGATAACTTAAAAACACTGAACTGTAGCGGCAATAGATTGCTCGATTTTTCAGGGATTGCTGGCCACCCAAACCTTGTGGCCGTTGAGTGTCGCTATAATAACATCGATAACTTTAGCGCACTTGAAACTATCCCGCACTTAAATCGGTTGAACTGCAGCGACTGCAACCTAGACAGTCTAGACTGTATCGCGGGACTGACAGAGCTGACGTCTCTATCCTGCCACAACAACCAGCTAACAAGCTTGGAACCACTGAAGGCATTCACACGATTAGAGTCGCTGGGCTGCGCATTCAACTCACTGGATACGCTTGAGCCGCTTGCAGAATTGCAAGGTTTGATACGTCTATATTGTCACGGCAACGGATTAGAAAGCCTTAAGCCGCTAGGCGGCTTAAAACAGTTGCTACATCTTAACTTTAGCCAAAACCACGTTACTGATCTTAGCCCGCTCATGTCGGTAACGAGCCTCGCTACTATCGATTGCAGCAAGAACCAAATCGACTGTATCCAGCCACTGGCTAGCCTGCCCCATATGCGAAACTTAAATTGCTCGCAGAACCGGATTGTAGATCTTTCGCCTCTGGCCGGAATGCCGCGCATAAGGTTTCTCAATATTTCTGAGAACGGCATTCTTAACATTGATGTTTTAGCCAAGCTAAAGGAACTGAAAGGCGTCGGCATGCGCGATAATAAGATTGAAGGCCTCCGTGCTTTAAGCCGTCTTACAGACCTCACGCATATCGAGCTAAGTCAAAATCACTGCAGTGACCTCAGGCCGCTAAGAAACCTCACTAAACTCAGGAGACTTCTTTGCAGTGGAAATCGCATCACGGGACTAACGGACATAAAGACGATTGACGAGAACAATGAAGGTTTGAAAGTATGCAGTTTCAGTGATAATCCCATTTCCAATGTCCCCCAAGAAGACTTAGACGACCTTCGAGCATTACGAGCCCACTTCTAGCCAAATATTGTGCCGGGATTAATGATCTGTTGATCTCGGCGCCTCTTGTGGCCAACCAACGCTATCCGCCCTCATTTTTATCTGTAACTTAGCGGTCATATGCACGTAAGAGACCTGCCTCCGTTGGCAGTTAGGGTGCCAGCCACCTGACACACTACGGCACACTACGGCACACTAAAAATTGAAAAAAAGTTCTAGGCGAGCCTTAAATTTGTAGCCATAAGCCTTGCCCTTGCGGCCCCTACAGCTGCCTATTGCAGCAGCTCGGCCTYCTGTTARCAAAGTCGCAGCTATTCGAATGCTGTGGTCAATTCAGCTTTTTGCATGGGGTGGCAAGTAGCGCTATTCACYGAGCATYGAAGCCGTYAGCGGTGTAGAGATCAATATTTTATAGGCTTCCCAACGGCTTTTATGATCCGTACCGCCCTTTCTATCCACATACTCGGCTGATAGATCCACACCCAGCGTGTAATTGATCACATAGCCCCGGTATGTTTCGATGAAGCGCACACCCTGCTTGGCCCGTTCCAGCGATGTGAGCTGGTATTTCGCTAGCCAATTYACCAGTTCGTCCCGCGTTATTTTACCGTCCAGATACCGGCGGGCACCCTCGATCCGGGCGTAACGAAGCCCGCTAAGAGCCCGCTGTGCTGCGGTATATTTCTCGGCCACCGCAGGATCGAGGCCTGCCAGCGGGTATA
>JAESRJ010000367.1 GCA_016764715.1 Kordiimonadaceae bacterium
CAAAGCGCTCTATGGTGTCGCGGTGAAACCTGAGTAACCAATCTCTAGGTGTGAAGTTGAAGCCGATACGGCGACTTGTATAGTTAACGTCGTGTGAATTTTTACTTAAGTTGATATTCATCTGTTTCCCCTATGTTCTTACTTCAGAACCTCAGAGTTTTGGGCGACAGCTTTGGATCCCCTGCCGCCCCAACCCAAGTAAGTGAGGCTCCGTTCTCATTTCAGAGAACCTGATCAGTGAAGCTTAAATAATAAACAGTTGTCAACACGCATAAAGTTTGAGAGTTTGGCGTCAAGTAAAGGAGAGCACCAATGACAAATACTCGAACTATTTATCATTATATCGACGCTGCAATGAAGGCTCAGGGCTTCGAGTTAGAGCGGCATTTGGCGGCAAAATTAGATGTCGCACAGTCGGGAATTTCGGCTTGGAAGCTCGGGAAAACCAACATTCCAGACGAAAAAATAATTCTATTGGCAGAGCTTGGCGAACTCGRTCCACACCTTGCAGTAATCGATGCTGCTATTTGGCGTGCTAAGGGTGCGAAATACAGTAAAGTTCTAATAGAGACAGCAGACATTATTGCAGCTGCTGCCTAACTATACTTAAATTATAGCTAACCAATAAATTTACCACATAAATCAAGCATGTAATTTGGCGTTTGGGCATTCATTGATCTTGCCCATTCTATAAATTATACGCACTTTGGGTGTCTGCCTCCAATCACCGATCTATGTAATGCCGCTACTTCAAAACTCAAAAAGCCCCTGCGCCCTTTCAAGCCTGATCGGCTCATACGGCTCGAAWCATACASCTRTTCCYTAACWTTAGAAATGAACCTGCGCGGGCAATTATAAATAGCAAGCGTACATGTAACTACTGTTGAACATGTTACCTGGCTACTAAGACAGGCTTCGTCGTGTGTCCTGCAAGGCCCATCGGTAGTTGGCTTTCCCTGGACATCCTGTTTCGGTTCAAAGAAATAGCTGGCGACAATTAGCGAAGGTGGCAATAGCAGTCTGCTGCTAATGGCGGCTTACCAGAAGTTTCTTGATACTGCCCAAGTTACATTTTGCCTGTTAGGATTAGATGATAATACAAAAACAGTCTGCTAAGGGGTGGAATTCGTACGTTTATTCCTTACATATTGTATTATGAGGCGCATACCATTCACAAATAAGTTCAAATTCGCAATTGTTTTTGCCCTTCTACTGATCTTTGGTGGATCTACCCTTTACCGTGCCCATAATGTTGAATGGGCCGCTCGTGTAACATGGGGGGAGGCCCGAGGCGAAACCGATGATGGCATGCAGGCGGTGCTGAACGTTATGGTGAACAGAAGCAAAAGCCCGCGATTCCCTCAAACCCTTTCAGGCGTTGCTAAGCAGAAGCTGCAATTCTCTGCTTATAATGTTTTTGACGCCAATAGAAACAAACTCATAGACGTTAAAGATACAGATACTCGCTACCGTAAGGCACTTGCATTAGCTAAACGGGCTCAAGCGGGCACCCTGCCCGATCTTACGGGCGGCGCGATATTCTACCACAGTAAGGAAATTGCGCGGCCGTCTTATCTGAGCCACGCAACGGTAAGCGCCGTAATTGGTAACCATATTTTCTACACAACCAATGACAGCTACTACGCCCAGCTACAGTAGGCTTAGGCC
Organism: Kordiimonadaceae bacterium; assembly: GCA_016764715.1. Lineage (GTDB taxonomy): Bacteria > Pseudomonadota > Alphaproteobacteria > Sphingomonadales > Kordiimonadaceae > Kordiimonas. The sequence goes on from JAESRJ010000367.1 coordinate 1,669, forward strand.
TCTATCTAATATAAGAAAGGAGGGCAGGACTTGCCATCGACTGTCAGTCACTACCGATACGAAAGTCTCTTGCTCGAATTTTGAATCCACATTCAAGTGCACCATTAAGCGGGACGCTATCGGCAGTCAGCTATGGGCGGGTAAAAAGCTTGGCCGAACTGGTATGTCAGTTTTTTCCTTTCGATCCCAAATTTTACACAGTGAGTAATATTGGACCTGTCAAAGTGATATTGGTTCGCGCGCCCCTGACTATTGCTTTAAACGGCCGCTTTTGCAGGACGAGCGGCTTTTGGCCGCTTGGTTTTGTGAACAGTTCTGCTTTATATTAGGATGGCATGGTTCAAAGTACAAAGGCGGTTAAACGAATAGTGGTTCCAAATTACCTTAATCCCTATAAAAGCGCATTTTATGTATGGCAGACAGTGATCTGGGCATTCTACTGGGTTGCGACACGCATCGTATGGTTGCCCTATACTGCGCCGCCTTGGGAATTTAACGTCGCGTCGAAGGCTACCGGCTTTCTTTTTTCCACGCTTTTAGCCTTTCTGTTTTGGGCCCATAGGAACAAAGAGTTTCGCACCCGGATACTTGTCGGTTTGATTTTGTCTGCTACGACGGGGCTTCTATGGAGGATTAGTTATAACGCCATCGATATCCATCTGATACAACAGACCCTGCCCGTCGATCTCTCCGTGCGGCATTATTTTTGGCATGCTTCCATTGCCGTATTGCAGCTATTGCCCTGGACTATTGGATATTTCTTGCTCACCTATCACAGTAAATTTGTTGTGCAAAAAGAGCGGGCGCAGGTAGCTGAACTGCAGGCCAAAGAAGCGCAGTTGAAGCTGCTACACCTTCAGATAAGCCCACATTTCTTATTCAATGTTTTGAATAGTTTGGATACGCTTTTAATTAAAGAAGACATTAAAGAATCTCGTGTAATGCTAGGAAAACTCTCATCTTTTCTGCGTCAGTCGCTAAGCAACAATCCAGTTGAAACCATTCCGTTACTACAGGAAATCGAACGCGCTAAGATATATGTCGATATAGAAACGGTACGTTTTCAAGATCGGCTCACTGTAACGTGGGATATTGCTCCGGACGTGGAAAGTTTTCGAATACCCAGCTTAATCCTGCAGCCGCTTTTGGAAAATGCGATAAAACACTCTGTTAGTCAGAATATCCACGGCGGTACGGTGGCGGTATCGGCACGCAAAAAATCTAGATTTCTACTCCTTACAATAAAAAACCAAAGCCGTAGTGATGACGAACCGCTGAATGAAAAAACAACAGGTTTAGGAATAGGGCTGGAAAATACGGAAAGACGACTGCAGGCGACCTACGGGGGTAAAGCGTCCCTTAAAGCAATGATCGTAGGCGGTAGGTCTTTTGAGGTGGAAATTAGTATTGAGCTTGAGTGGGACAAAGCGTGATCAGTGTATTAATCGTAGATGACGAGCCTTTGGCGCGCGAAAATATAATGCTGCGGCTAAACAAAGAACTTGGTTTTTTCGTTTGTGGTCAAGCAGATAACGGCTCAGATGCAATTGTTCTTGCGGCCTCCTTGCAGCCAGACATTATCTTTTTGGATATACAAATGCCGGGTGTTGATGGCTTGGTTGTGGCGGAAAACATTCGGGAGACCAGCGAAACCGAAATTGTGTTTGTCACCGCTTACGACAGCCACGCCCTTGATGCATTTCGGCTCAATGCGCTTAACTATTTGGTCAAACCAATTGATGATACTGAGTTCAAAGACACGTTGGAGCGTATTAAGATTAGGGTCGAAGCCACCCGGGCCGCCTGCCCCACCAAAATTCCTAGGGCAACTGGTAAACTGTTTTTGAAGCGGCTAGCAATAAAAGACGGTAAAACCATGCTCATGCTGGACGTGGCGTCAATAGAATGCATCGAAGCGGCTGGCGATTATTTGTGCCTTCAGGCGAGCGGTGAAGGGCATATACAGCGCCAAACGCTCACATCTCTTCTTAGCGTATTAGACCCTGAAATCTTCCTCCGAATTCACCGATCCCACGCGGTTAATATCAATTTTATTGCCGAGCTAAGTGAAGCAGATCAGGGAGTTGGTGTGGTTTTGAAAACTGGCCGCCAGCTGCAAGTTAGCCGGCGGTTCCAGAAAACAGTCAGGGAATTTCTTTCCCGAGGAACTTAACATTACGCCGACAACTGCTCGCCTATTGGCAAATCTCGTATACGCTTGCCTGTGGCCGCAAAAATTGAGTTCATCAGGGACGGTATAAAGGCTGGTAATCCGATTTCGCCTGTGCCCCATGGCTCTTCTTCGCTTTTAACGAAATGCATTTCAAAATGTCGGGGTGCTTTATCGATGCGCAGAAGCGGCATGGCATCAAAATTACCAGATGTAATACGGCCACCTTCAATGCGTACGTGCTGATGCAGCGCGGTCGACAACCCGTCATGAACGCCGCTTTCCATTTGTGCTGTAGCGCCTAACGTATTGATAATCATACCGCAATCTGCGGCCCCAACCACACGTTCAACGACAAGGCCGTCTTCATCGTCATAACGCACGTCGGTTACAAAAGCTGCGTAGCCACCAAACGTAAAGTGCATCCCGATGCCCCTGCCCCAGCCTTCAGGCAACGTATCGCCCCAGCCGGATTTTTCAGCCACCAGCCTCAAAACCGTAGCCATTTTCCCTGTAGAAATTCCGTTCCCGCGTGCATCAGGAATCCATTGGTTAAATGGGAACTCACGCGGTTCTCCCAGTAGCTCAAGCCAAAGGTCCAGCGGGTCTTTGCCCATGGCAATAGCCACTTCGTCCATAAAGCTGCTTGTACAGTAACCTGACGTATTATTACCGGGTCCACGCCATGCGCCGAGCGGTGTTCGCCCAGGAGCCCTAACTGCATCCTGTAGTAAATTGGGTACCAAACGCACGGGGAAGCCCAGAAACCGCGGTCCTCCGGGGGACGAGCTGCGTACATGCCATGCTGTCAGTTTGCCGTCAGCATCAATGCCAGCCTTTAACTCGACGTGTGATGGCGGGTTCAACAGGTCGTGTTGAACTTCGTCTTCCCGCGTCCAGAACACCTTAACCGGTGTGCCGACTTCTTTTGATAGGTATAGGGCCTCTGCGACAAAATCGTTGATGTACTTGCGCCCAAAGCCACACCCTATCCTGCCKACTTTGACCGTGATTTTTTCAATAGCTAGCCCTGTGAAATTCATTGCATATTCTGCAACGCCTGGCGGGTTCTGGTGGGACGTCGTAACAAGGCAGCTATCACTGCGCACGTCAGCTGCAGCTGTAAGCGGCTCCATATTCATGTGGGCAAAATGCGGCGTTGTATATGTTGCAGTTATCTTTTGCGCAGCCTTTTCATACGCTGCTTCGAAATTGCCTTCGGTGTAGCCAACGCGAACCTGCCCTTCAGAAATAGCATTTGCTGCTTTTTCTTTTTGCCACTTTTCGTTTTCGTGAGTGTTTGGCCCTTTATCCCACACTATTTCGAGACGTTCGCGCCCTTTTTGCGCTGCCCAAAGGGACGTGGCAACAACAGCAACGCCAGGTGCGTTTAGCGGGACACGGGCACCTTTAGGCGCCAAACCCGGTACTTTGATAACGTTCGTGACACCCGACACTTTTAGAGCTGCGTCAGCGTTAAACGATACGACATCACCGTCAAAATATGGACAGCGCTCGATTACCGCGTGCTGTTGGCCAGGAATATCCAGATCAATGCCAAATTTCTCCTCGCCCTTCACCAAGCGAAGGATGTTTTCCTGAGCGACCGCAGTACCGACGATGGTGTAGTCTTTTATGGCTTTTCTTCTCGGGCCCCTTTGTTGTTCTTTGGGGATTTGAGGTTCGAAAATTGGACCGTCACGGTTTACTTTTGTAACCGAAACCCCTTCAAGCGGCATCTTGGCGGCGGAAGCGCTTAGGCTCGCATAGCTTAAGGTCTTCGTGCTATTCTTTAACCGGGCATAGCCAGCTTTTGTCGATACGGACGATAGAGGAACACCCCATTTTGCAGCTGCAGCCTTTACAAGCATATGGCGCGCAAGAGCGCCGCAATCCCGCAGCATGGGCCAAGTTTTTCTAACACTCCCGCTACCACCAGTTCCTTGCAGCGTGTAGAGATCAAGGAGTGCCCCATCGGCATCTGCCCTCAATGCGTAGGGCATACGTTCCACACGTACCGCTGACCAAACTACGTCAAGCTCTTCGGCGACGATCATAGGCAGTGCGGTTTCAACGCCTGTTCCCATATCTGGCACTGGAGCGCCGATTGTAACGCTGTTATCGCTATTGATTTGGACGTAAGGACCTAACTTCCCGGAGAATAGGTTTTCAGCTGTAACGGCTGCGGCTTTCCTGGAGGCCAATAGTGCGGGCGCTGCAACGATTAAGCCTCCGCCAAGGGCGAACACTCTTAGGGCATCTCTTCTGGTCTGTGTCATCGGGTGCTCCTAAACTTTTTCTGTGGCGAGTNATTCCGAGGCCCGGTGAATGGCTTTGCGAATTCTGAAATAGGTACCGCACCGGCAGAGATTGTCGTGGTTATCGTCAATTTCTTTGTCGGT
>JAESRJ010000315.1 GCA_016764715.1 Kordiimonadaceae bacterium
ATCCCAGGATGGGAGAAAGAAGACCGCCCAATATCTTCGGGTGCAACTGCCGTAGAAAGGTCTAGCGACCGCACCACGGTTGCTTGCCTGCCGCGATCACGGAATACGGCGTCGCAGACAACAGTTGTACCTTCCGGTACAGATCGYCGCCCTACTTCRCGTAAMACTGAAAARTGYAAAAGAATATCRCCKTCGTTATCGTCCGCYACRATAAAGCCATAACCCTTTACTGCATCGAACCATTTTACCTTACCTGTCAGCCCGAGAATTACTTCTTCGGCACCCTCAGCAGGCCGTTCCTCGGTACAAGTTGTATTACGGCCATCCATACTAATCCCCTCCAGGAGTTCCAGACACCAGCATTAACACGCTGTTAAGAATGACTTAGCCTAACTCTAAAAGGAAACGCCCGCAACAAAAAATGTTACGGGCGCTTGTAGACAACTCATTGTTTGGTTGTGTTTTTTTAGTGTCCAGACTTCTCAACCACAGCGTCTGAGCTACTAACATGATGCTCTATAAGGTTGTTTTCATACAATTTTGCCGTCATTGGCTCMAGCAAGTAAGCGACCGCTAGATAGCCAACAATCGACATGGTGATCGTATACGGCAGAGCCATAATAACCATCTTCATATAGCTAAGACGAATCAACGGGGCTAAAGCCGAAGTCAGCAGGAACAAGAAAGCCGCCTGCCCGTTCGGTGTTGCAACAGACGGGATGTTCGTACCGGTGTTGATCGCCACGGCCATCAGCTCAAAGGCTTCGCGTGAAATGGTACCCTCAGCAAAGGCTTTACTTACTTCACCAATGTAAATTGTTGCTACAAATACATTATCTGAAATCGCAGACAATAAACCGTTCACAACATAGAAGGTCGTAATCTGATCTGTGCCTTCAAGGCTAAGAACAAAGGCGATAATCGGCGTGAACAGCTGAAGGTCCGAGATCACAGCAACAATGGCAAAAAACACGACAAGAAGAGCGGTGAAAGGTAGCGCCTCCTCAAAGGCATGACCGATCTGATGTTCTTCGGTGATACCGTTCAAGGCTGTAATCAAAACGATCACAGACAACCCGATCAGGCCAACATCGGCTGCGCCAAACATCAATCCTATGATTAACCACACCCCAACTAAAGCTTGTGTAATTAAAGCAACATTATCGCGTTTTGWGCGCCGTTTAGATTCAAATTTATCGAAATCCTGAAGGATAATTAGCACTTTAGGCGGAATTTTTGCGCCGTAACCAAACTTGCCTGTCATCTCAACCACGATACAAGTCGCAAATCCAGTTATCAGAACCGGCAGCGTTACAGGAAGCATGCGTAGGAAAAACTCAATAAAATCCCAGCCAGCTCGCGTACTGATGATAATATTCTGGGGTTCGCCAACTGTCGTCATCACGCCGCCAAGCGCAGTACCAATGGCCGCATGCATCATCAAACTACGCAAGAATGCACGGAATCCTTCAAGGTCCTCTTCGCTAAGCTTATCCAAGTCCCCATCATGCAAGTGATCATGCGACGTATCGAATGACTTGCCCGATGCTACTTTGTGGTAAATCGAGTAGAAACCCACTGAAATACTGATAACAACAGCAGTTACAGTTAAGGCATCAAGAAAGGCAGAAAGAAAGGCTGCTAGTGCTGAAAACAGCAACGACAGAATGACCTTATTGCGGACATTGACGACAATTTTGGTGAAAACAAACAGCAGCAAGCTTTTCATGAAATAGATGCCTGCGACCATAAAGATCAACAACAAAACCACCTCAAAGTTACCAATAATTTCTGTTGCGACATGGTGCGGAGATGTCATCCCCATCGCGACAGCTTCAATTGCMAGCAATCCGCCGGGCTGCAGCGGATAGCATTTAAGCGCCATCGCAAGGGTGAAGATAAATTCCAAAACCAAAACCCAACCTGCTACATACGGGTCAACAGCAAAGAACAAAATCGGGTTGATAATCAAAAAGCCAAGAATGGTCATCTTGTACCATTCAGCTGAATTCCCCAGGAAATTCCTGCCTGCGGGGCTCGCTAAAAGCGACATATTTTTTTCCTTAAAGATACCTAACTACGGCAATACCCGACTAGGGCTTACCCCTCCCAGAACCAGTTCTTTGCAGAACCTGCCCCTAACATATGGGTTCCTTGTAGTTGGCCGCTAAGGGCAAATCAAGGAAATCTCGCCGAATTCCGCCGCAAAACNACCCKCNCRTCGCAATAATCAAAAGAGGGTCTTGTCCCAGCCAGTTTGGCCGCCTAATTTGGCACTCTTATTATATTAACGCGCGCGCGGAAAAAGTGAAAAATGCTGCCAGAACTCGAATTTGCCCTCACATGGCTAAATGACAAAAAAAATATCGTAATTGCCGTCGTTGCCTCCACTTGGGGCTCTGCACCACGTCCTGTGGGCAGTATGATGGTAATTAACTGCGATGGTCATTTCGAAGGATCAGTCTCAGGCGGATGCGTCGAAGGCAGCATTGTAGCAGAGGCAATTGCACTGATTTCGCGCCCCGGCCATAAAGTACTAACTTTCTCGGTAGGGAACGATGATGCCTGGCAGGTTGGCCTAGCATGCGGCGGTACCATCGAAATTCACCTCTATAGCCTTTCACCTGAGGCAAAACCCGCGATCGAAGCTGCGGTTCAAGCCCAGAAAATGCGTGACACTGGCAGGCTTATGGTTTCAGACCGCGGCGAAAACGTAACTTTCGAACCACAAAATACCGGCAGCACTCAGGCAATGGCCACCGTTTCCCACGAATTTTGCACGGGATGCATGGTATTGCCGATTTCGCCCAACCTGAAACTCGTTATTGTCGGTGCCGTCCACATTGCACAAGCGCTAGCACCAATGGCAACATTGTGCGGGTTCGATGTTTCCGTTGTTGACCCGCGTGAATTATTCCTCGGCGAGCGAGCCTTCGGCGATGCCGAACGAATGCATGATTGGCCGGATGAATATTTAGCCGCGCATCCACTGGATGCGAGTTCCGCCCTTGTCACCCTTACCCATGACCCAAAAATAGACGAAGCGGCCTTAAAAGCTGGACTTGAAAGCGACTGCTTTTACATTGGCGCACTAGGCAGTAAGAAAACTCAGCAGACCAGGCTCGACAGGCTTTCCCAAGACTTTTCCCAAAAACAGCTTGGACGCATCCACGGGCCGGTCGGCTTGTCTATCGGCGCAAAATCACCAGCGGAAATCGCAGTTTCCATTATGGCAGAACTAACTGAGGCAAGGCGGCGCTGCGATGCTTTTTGAGGAAATCAATACTAAGGAAGCGATCGGCTGGAAGTTGGCGCACAGCGTAACGCTGGCAGGGAAGCGCATAGCCAAAGGCACGTTCATTGACCAGGCGCTTGCAGCTGCCATACTCACAAATCAGGTCCCTCGCGTTTCTGCTTTTAAGCTAGAAGAAGGCGACTTATGCGAAAACTCCACCGCAGAGCTTATAGCTAAAGCCCTAAAAGGCATCGGCCTAAGAACTGCAAAACCCACACATGGCCGCTGTAATTTACATGCCGTTCATGACGGCATTTTCATCGCGGATGCAGTGGCCTCGGCATTCGAGGAAATCGACCCTTCAGTCGGCATCGCCACCGTCAAAAACGGCGCTAGGGTAACAGCAGGAAAGCTTGTCGCTACAGTAAAGGTCATTCCATACGCTGTGGCTGACCTCTTGGCCAAACAAATTGCCAAACAAATGAAACACCTGGCAGTCCATAGCTTCAAACCTTTCACAGCTGTGGTTATCTCTTCAGGCGGGGCTACAAACAAGAAACTTATCGAAGCCACAAAAGCACGCATTACTTCCTTTGGCGCGCCCAGCCCAGCGGCGATTGACTGTGCTCACACGGTCTCCACGGTTAGCGCAGCACTTTTATCCGAGGCCAACGGCGACTGTGATCTCATTTTGCTAACCGGCATCTCCGCGATCAGTGACATACGAGATGTCATTCCGGCGGCGCTAAAGGCCGCAGGCGGCGTTGTCACGCACTTAGGCATGCCGGTGGACCCCGGCAACCTTTTGATGCTGGGCACGCTTGCTGGTAAAACAGTTATCGGGATTCCTGGGTGCGCGGCATCGCCTATGCTCAATGGTTTTGATTGGGTACTGGAGCGGTTTGTAGCTCACCTTCCCCTGCATAGCAGCACACTGCAAAAAATGGCTGTCGGCGGTTTGCTGAAAGAAGTCTCGGAGCGCCCCGAGCCCAGATCACCAAAAGCCAACGGTGCAAGCCGCACTACAGCGGCCATCGTATTGGCAGCAGGCAAATCGAGCCGGTCTGGCCAGTCTCATAAGCTGTTGTCTCGTATGGGCCATGTCACCGTAATCGAAAAAACGTTGCAGTGCCTAGCGGCTGCGGGCATCCAATTGCCCTTAGTGGTCACCGGCCACAGGGCCGACGAAATCGCGGCCGCCACAGCCTCTAATACTATTAGATTAATTCCAAACCCAAACTATGCCTCTGGCATGGCTTCCAGCCTTTCAGCAGGCGTTGGGGCCCTAAAAGGCGATGTCGCACAATGTTTTATTTGCCTTGGCGACATGCCTTTCGTACGAGCGGAAACATTTGCAGCCCTATCAAAATCGGCGGCAAACATTTCTGAAGCTGAAATTTTCATACCAACTTTCAACGGTAAGCGCGGCAACCCTGTCTTGTGGCGAAGCAGTCAGTTTGCCAAATTGCGGTCCGTAACAGGCGACAAAGGCGGCAGAGTGCTCATCAGGGACCAAGACGCGGTTGTTATGGAAATACCCGTGGATGACCCTGGAATTCTAATCGACTTAGATACACCAGAGGCATTGAAGCAGTTCGGTATTACAGCAGAAAAGTAAGTTTCCGCAGTTAAATCAGCCCACTAGAGGGTTACGTTCACCATCACTAACACGCACGGTTGGTGTTAGGTTTCCTGAAAGCATAAGCTAGACCACCTTGAGATGTTCGCAATTTTGTTTTATATGCGTTTCCAATAACTGCGCCCTTCACAACTACGAGCACAAACCGGGGATTGGCTTCATGAAAAAAGTTCTACATGTCGGGTGCGGGTCCTCAACTCTGGATAAAATGCCCATAGGCTTTCAAAACGGAGAGTGGGAGGAAATAAAGTTCGATATCGATCCAAAGTGGAAACCAGACATTCTGGGCACTATTCAGGATATGACAGGTGTAGAAAGCGGGTCTATGGATGCCTTATATTCATCTCATAATATTGAACATGTCTATTTCCATGAAGTCGGCACCGTAATCGCTGAATTCAAACGCGTGCTCAAGCCTGACGGGTTTTGCATAATTACGTGTCCCGACATCAAAGCTGTTGCTGAAAGCATCATAAAGAAAGGGATCGATCATGTGCTTTATCAGTCCCTCTCCGGCCCTATTACACCTAATGACATTCTCTATGGGCACAGTGCTTCAATTGAACGCGGTGACCATTTTATGGCCCACAAAACAGGCTTTGATTTGCCAGGCTTGGCCCGTCGCTTTGATGAAGCACATTTTCCCTTATACAAAGGCGAACGCGACATTGGTAATAAGGCGCTATGGTTTATTGCATTTCAAAAGCCGGTAGATAATGACCTCGCAACGGAGATGTTTCGGAATTTCACCACCTTACCAGAGTGATAGGCTGAGTTGTTGGAAAAAAGCTGCCCATTTTCCAATGACCTCCTTGCGGCCCAGCAAACGGTCCGCCAATGGTGATTTAAAATGCCGCCGTCTGAAGCGAGCTGGCGGTCGAGACAGACTAGCCTGACTAATCCGCGCCCAGTCCTAAACTAGTAACTTGATAATTTCTTCTTCACTGCTGGCCAGCACTTGCTCCACCATACGGTAAGGGAAACCAGCGCGCAGCATTGCGGCTTTTTCCTTCTCAACTTTGTCCTCAGCCGCAGCAACACGGCGATAAGGCCCAAATCGGCGGCGGCGGACGTAAGCGGCGGCTGCAACAAGGTTGAGGTCTTTATCCGGGTCCTCCGCTGCATGTGCCATCAGTTCTGTAACGATATCTTGCGGTACGCCTTTATAAGCAAGGTCATGGCTGATCACACGCAGCGGTTTGCCTTTGCGCAGCAGCGACGTAAATCGCTGTTTGGCATAATTTACATCATCGACGTAGCCGTATTCCACACATTTATCGGCTACAGCATCAATCCAGCCAAGCTGCTCGGTCGTCGGGGCGGCACTCTCTTCATTGCGCCGCCGTACTTTGCGCTCAA
>JAESRJ010000125.1 GCA_016764715.1 Kordiimonadaceae bacterium
GATGATCCTTGCCCCGCCTACGCCGTTTGGGTTGATCCTGAAGACGGCAGCCTTTATTGGGCAGGATAAATCGAATCGTTGGGAAATATTATTCTTAATCAAACATTCCCTCACTTCAATGCCGTCTGAAATATCAATTTTTCAGACGGCCTAGTTGTTAAATGAAAAACACGCGCGTGCCTATGCATCTACGTTTGCTATTGATGACAAACTTAAGAGAGAGATCAAGTTTAAATGAGTATTTTCCCGAAAAATAAAGAAAATTGTGCATATCTAACACGATTAGAATCAGACATTAAAAAAGCACTAGACAATTCAGGTGTTTCATTAGATATCTTGTGGCTGGTAATAGAAGACTTTTCCGATACTTATGAAGCAAGCCATAGCAGGCGTAGCCTGTATGCCATAGGCACACACGCGTCTTAACTGGCTTGCGCTTCTAGCTTTCGATGATAAAAAACTCAAGCAAGCGTAGCCTGTGTGTAGAATGTGTGCCATAGGCACGCACGCTGTAAGCGCGCGGCAGTTTTGTCATGCTTTTGCAAAACTTTTGTCACTCTCGCATGACAAACATTTTGCAAAAGTTTTAGCTTTTGGCAGATTTTAGCCCAGTTTAAATTTGGTTTAAACCGGGTTTTTTTATGCCTGCTCGGAGCTGGTGAGGCTGGTTAATCGGTGTTGCTTGTGTTGCTGCCGTGGCGGTATGTCATACACCCAAACCGTTTTAGGCTTGCCCGTCTCTATATATGCCAGCCCTTGCTCTAAATCGGCGCGCAGGCGGCGGGAATAGGCGCGGTCTACTGTGAGGCTGCGGGGGTGGTATTTTCGGCCTTGCCACACCACGTTTTTGGTGGGTGCGGTTTGGCCTACGGCACGGAAATTGCAGGCTTTGTAGATGCCACCTGTGTGCTGCTCGGTGGCGTCTGAATAGCTTAAAACGTGCTTATACGGCGTGTTGGCGGCTATCCAACGGATGATTTGCCCTAAAAACCAGCTCTCGGAATTGCAGGGCGCCTCATCGGTGCATGCGAGGCGGCGGATGTCGATGTGGCCGGCATACTTGCGGTTGTGCCGCGGCGCCGCTCCTCTTTATAATCCGGCACTCTCCTCTACATAAATACTGATTGAAAAATTAACATCGATATTGACATAAGCCAAGCCCAAGCCCGAGCGCAGGCGGCAGCCTGTGCCGGTGAGCGGCCCCACGTTGACTTGCAGCGAGTTGGTCGACAAGGCGGTGTGCACAACATGCACCACCACGCGCGGGCGGATATAGGTGTGTTTAAAATTGATTTTGTCTGTGTAGGGATAGCCGTTGTCGACCCACATCTCTTTGGGCACATCGATATATTCACACTTGCGGCCGCCCTGGCTGATTTTGCCCTCCAGCTCTTTGATTTTTGCGCCGATGGCGGCGGCCAGCTTGGTGATTTGCCCGGCCAGCATTATTTAAGCGCCTGATTAAACGCGGCCACGAAATCGGTGGCGGTGTCGCCCAGATTAAGCGTTTGCTCAACGGCGGTTTTTTGCGTGGTCGTGAGCTGCTGCGCCTCATCCACGCGCAGGCGCTTGCCGATTTGCTCGGCCATGGCGGCCGCGCCGGTTTTGTCGGCGGCGATATACTCGGCCACCTCTTTAAAGGTGTCGTAGGCGGCATCTGCGCCGTTGGTGAGCTCGTTTTTAATATCGGTTTTGGCCGCTGAAATCAGCTCGGCGGTTTTTTGGCTGGAATAGGCTTTATCCGCCGCTGCGGCGGTGTCGTCGATGGTTGCGCCGCTGCTGCCGCCGCTGGYGCGCGCCTCGTTGATGGCAGCCACAAGGCTGGATTTATCGGCTGTTTGCAAATCGGCCACGCTGCCGATATTTTGGCGGATTTGTTTAAACTGGCCGCCGATTGCTTTGGCCAGCTCAATCACGCGCTCGCTAAGTGTTACCATTTTTACTCCTAATCCATTGCCAACGTTAAAAAAACCACCAAATCGGGCGCCGGCGCATCGCTTTTTACGGCGGCGAGCCATGCCTCAAAATCGGTAAACGATTTGTCGATATTTTCGGGCTGTGCCACCCATGTTTGATATAAATCAACATCATAGCGCCCAGCGCCTGCGGCCACATCGCCGCGCACCACCTTAAAATCAGTCAGCACGGCTGGTCTCCCGCACAATCTCAATCAACACATCGCCGCTGCTCTCGGCATAGCCATCGGCCTCGCGCACAAACAGCACATCAAAAATATAATCGCCCTCTTTGAGCAGGGCGCATTTATCGGCGGCCAGCGTGAGCAACAGGCGGTTTTCAGGGCGGGTGTGCACCTCAAATTCGGCCACCGCCTCGCGCGCGTGGCGCGGGCGCAGGCGGCACACAGGCTTGACGCCTATCAGGCTGTCGATGCCGCTGCCGGGCGCAATGCCAAACCACATCGATAGCTCGATGGTGTTGCCGCGCTTAAATGGGATGGCTTTTTGGTGCATAAAAAATACCCTTATGATTAAGGGCATTTTAAGTTTCAGACGGCCTGCCAGCAGGCTGCCGCACTACACTACACGCGCTACACGGCAATATCGATTACGGGCAAATTGGGCGCTTGGCCGGTGATTTTGCGGGTGTTTAAATCATAAAACACGCTCTCGCCCACGGCGGCGCTGCCGGTGAGCACAATATCGCGGCCGCCCTGCGTTTTGGCGGCCCAGCTGCCGCCGCCCATATCGGCGCTGATTTTGGCCACGGCCAAATGCTCGCGGTTAAAAAGTGCACTAAATTGGCTATAGATATTCACGGTTTTAACTTTCTTTTAAAGGCCGTCTGAAACGTTTTCAGACGGCCTAATCGTCTAAATAGCGGTCGATGGTTACTGTTTGCCACACCTCGGGCGCGTCGCCGCTGATTTTGACATCAAGCGTGATGCCGGTGACCACGCCCTGCCAAGAGCCCGTGGGCTCGGCGATTTGCCAAATTTGGCCTTTTTGCGCCAGCGGCAGCGCATATTTATCGGCCACAGGCAGGGTAACAACCTCGATTTTGTGGGTGCCGCTCTCGCTCAATGCGGCCAAGCCAGCGGCCTGCAACACATCGTGATCGGTGTAGAGCGCGTGCGAGAGCGCCGATGCGCGCGGCTCGCGTGCTGTGCCCGTGCGATATACATCGGCCGCGCGGCCGCTCAAATGGTTGGCCGACACAAACACACCATTGGCGCGCTGCGCCACGCGGCGGCTGCCGCTGATTTGTGTGATGACGCTGGCCGGCACCACCACATCAGGCTCGGCGGCAGCCACTTGCCAGGCAGCGGCTTTCCAGCGCGGCTTGATGCTTAGCGTCGGCTCGCTGGGGTGGCTCTCCACAAATGCGCCGGCGGCCTGCGCAATATCGCTGATAACGGCCATAGGCGTTTTGTCGCCCGCGCCATACACATCAGCCGGCACCAGCCAATCGGCGGCAGCATAGGCCGCCAGCGTGTAGGGCGTGGCYTTGAGCTGCTCGCGCACGATTTGCTGCGCGTAAATCGGCGCACTATAAAGCTGGCCGGCGCGGGTGGCGTAATCCTCGCCCAGCCGCGCGGTGAGGCTGCGCCCTTTGATGGTGTAGGATTTTTGGCCGAATTTGCGCTCRTCGCCGCTTTCTTCRGCCAAAATTTTAAACTGCATATCGTTGATATTKATGATAATTTCAGCCTCTGCGCCTTTTTGGCGCGCCTCCATATTGAGGCGCGCAAAATCCTCGGGCGGCAGGGTGATATTGCCTTGCCAGCAATAGCCGCCCATATCGCTGGTGATGGATGCGCTAAGCAGCGTGAGCGGCCGGCCGCTGCCATCGGCGGCGGAAACGTGGTTAACAATCATATAAGCTCTCAAAACAGGGGTGGCGGTTTGCACGCGGCAGGCAAAAGGCAGCGGCAAGGTGGCAGGGTCAGACGGCCAGCGGCGGCGCATCAGCGCCAGCGGCAGATTGGCCGCCGATGGGCGCAGGCCGCAGGCATAATCAGGCTCGGGCGGCTCGGGCTCGGGCACCGGTATATCGTAATAATCGCAGGGCACGGCCAGCGCCGCGCCTAAATGCAGCGAGCGGCAGCCGGCGGCGGGCATGCCTTGGTAATCAAGCGCCAGCTCGCGCACAGCGAGGGCGTGGCCATCATAGGCCAAGCGGCCGCACCAGCGCAGGGCAGCGGCGGGCAGCAGATAAAACCCCGCCGCAGAAGATAGCGGCAAATCGGCAGAAATAGCCGCGCCGTGGCAGCCATAAACCGCAGCGATGGCGCTGGCCATAGCTGATTTATCGGATACCAGCAGCGCAGCCGGGCTGCTTTGCGCGGCCATTTTGCCGCCCAAGCTTGCCAGCCCTTGCGTGGCCGCCAGCATGCAGGCGGCCACGGGCAGCGCCTGGCTGCTCACCGCCGCTTGCGCCACGGCCACCGCGCCCACAGCGCTGCCGCCGCTGCTTTGCACCGCCAATATCGCGCTGCTTAAATAGCGCTGCGCCCATTCTGCCGCCACAGCGTGATAGCGTTTGGGCGGCAGAATGGGGCCGTCGCCGCCCGGCGCTTGGCCGTGCAGGCGGGCAAAGGGCAGCGCCAGCGCGGCGCTGTTGCGCGCGGCATCGCGCAGCGAGAGCGGCAGCGCCAACATATCGGCGCTAGCCATCGCCCGCCCCGCTATCGGGCTCGGCATCGCTGCCATCGCGGATGGATGCAGGCCGCACAAAATCATAGGCCACCGGCTCATATAAGCCCTGATGGTCGAGCGCCATCACAATATAGGCCTGGTCCTCATTGAGCCGCTCAAAGCGATAAGTGCCGTCATCGCTTGACCACACATCGGCAATGACACGCAGGCTGTCGCGTGCCATCAGCAGCACGCGGCGCGAAGCGGGCACACCGCCCACGGTAACGATGCCGGTGCCGGTGCCGGCGATAAAGCCCGTGCCGGTGTAATCGCGCGAGCGCCACAGCGGCCGGCGGCGCAGCACCGCATATTGCGGCGTGGCATGGCGCGGCGGACGCCACAGCAAAGGCCGGCGGCGCAGCACCGCATATTGCGGCGTGGCATGGCGCGGYGGACGCCACAGCAAAGGCCGGCGGCCGATAATATAATCCATCACATATCCCACGCAGTGGCATTGATTAAACAAGAAAAATCATGCTGTGGCGACGAAGAATCATCCATTTCAAATTTAATCCATACGTCATCAGAACTGTCTACGTTATAAAGCTCTGTCCCATCTGGAATGCCACCCATGCGGTCGAATCCAAAAAAAATGCCGCCCAAAATGCCGCGAATACCTCCACCACTGCCCGTTTGCTCGAGCAAATAAATTTCAGACGCGGCCAGTCCTCCGCTAATTACATTTGGATAAATACCCCTTGCCGCTCTGGCCAACTCTTTGCCGATTGCATTAGTACCAGCACCAGGCCAAGCAACGAGACCATCATAACTTTTAGAAAAATAAGAATAATATRCCCCCGAAGAACCATAAAGAGGCGATGAAGAGCCGGATGACATATTGTCAGCAGTGCCCACGCTATTATCGTAGCTACATAAAAAGATATTATTAAAATTATCGGCGGGGGAGGCACTGGCAAAATCGCCGAAATAAATAAAACGTGTCCCAGCGGAATTTGAAGTGTTGACTAAAAAAACAAAAGCACGATCATTACCTATTAGCCACCATTTCTGAATCATCCCGGAACGGTTGTAAGCAAAGTTATAGGTACTAGATGTATTGCCATTATTGTTACTCACAGCATCGGCATGCGTTAAAAAAGCCCTTACTTGAGCCACTCGTTGCTTGGTTTTATTATTAATAACCAAGCAACATTTGGTCGCCTTTACATGGCGGCTGCGGAAGGTAATCTCAAAATCGCTCTCCGACAAAGCCTCCCAGCCCAGCGCGGTTTTGGTGCCGTAGCCGGTGACCACGCCGTCGCCGGGGATTTTGTTGTCTTCCATGCCAAAATCGGTGCAGCGGTGCTGCACGAACATGTCAAATTCTTCAAATGAGCCTTCATCCAGCAACAGGTCAATACGCTCGCGCGCAGTAAGCTTGCCGCGTTCATGCTGTTTGGCATTCAGCACTTCATGTTTGATGCCGCGTTTTTTCAGTTGTTCGGATAAAAACTCAGATTTTTCAATTTACCCACAGCATCTCACTGCTCTATTTAATTTTAATTTTTAAGTCTT
>JAESRJ010000316.1 GCA_016764715.1 Kordiimonadaceae bacterium
CTCAGTGGGCTTATCATTGGCAATTCAAGCTCGGGTTATCCTGGTGAGAGAAAAGTTTCACCTAGGGGTGGCTTAACTTTATAGGCCTGCTCAAAAATTGGTACCCAGCCGTGCTCGTACCCTTCGCGAATACCTTCAGCCATATCGCCTAGCGCTTCCCAGTTGCTCTGCTTCAATTCGACATGGGTGCGCTGGCTATCCACCACTGTGAAGGTCACTTCCACGAGTGTAAAGTCCCCTATCTTCCAGTCGGGTGATGGGATGTGGAAGTCCATGCTGAAGAAGCCGTGCGGGTCCAGCACCTTAAAAGCGCCCCACTCATATTCAGTACCGTCATTATTGACTTCAGTGATCTTGCCGCCGGGGGTAACATCCACCCGGATTTCCTTGGCAGAGCCGCCCGCCATAACCGACGTGGTGAACTTTGATTTCGGCCACCAGATGTTCATATCGTTGACGAACACATTGAAGGCTTTTTCCTGGCTACAGGGGACTTCGATCGTTTTAACAATGGGTGCTAACATAGGTGTTTCCTGTCTTCGCTAATCGCTGAATATGTTTCTGACGGTTGACTAATTGAGCTTCATCTGGCGTTCGATCTCCGCGCCGTAWGCGGARAGCGCATCTGACCAGAAGCTGTCGAGATACTTCCGAAGGTCATTCAGCCCGTCGCGCTTGATAGAATATAAGCGGCTGTTGCCCCTCGGCTCCACGCTTACGAGATCAGCGGACTGCAATACCTTTAGGTGCTGCGACACCGCAGGCCTGCTGACGGGTTGGCTTTTTGCAAGCTCGCCCACGGTTTGTGGTTCCGCCGCCAACGCCTCAAAAATGTGTCGCCGGGTCGGGTCCGCAAGGGCCGAAAATATTTCCTGATACGCCATGCTATAGTCTGCTCACACTTGATGATTTATTGGTAAGTAATGGCTTACCGTTAGTGAAGGCTTACCATAGAGTCAAGCACTATTCGTTTGCAGAGCGGTGGATTTAAGGCGCTGTGGGCGCGCTAGCCTTCACGGACTCCAATGGCTCAATCTTCTGTGGGCCTTGTTTTTCGTGAGGCGAAAGCACAGTCAGTGGCGGCGAGGCAACATATTCGGGAAAGCGGAAAAGCGCGTGATATGACTCTACATCTTCCTCCAATATGAGCTGGTTAACCGGCCTTAGATCGCCTTTCCTTGGTTCGCCGAACTGCTGCACGCCGCACTGGTTTCGGCCAAAACAAGCCCATGACGTGCCGTGGCGGGCGGTCAAGTTGATCGAAAAGGTAATGGCCGGATCGACATAATGCAGCAAGGTATCGGAGGGGCCGCCGGATAAGTTGTGGGGTAACCGGTTGTGAAAATTACCTGACAGAAATACGACAATGTCAAATGCGCCCGCAGCTTTGGCCTTAGCTACATTTTCCATCATCCATTCATCGCGGCTAGCTATTTCTAGGCTCGGGTTTCCCCAAGGAACGTCGGCAAATATGGTTTTTACGGAAAGCCCTTGTTCCTCGAGCGCGTGCGCCGTGATGATCATATCGATATAGGCTTCGCTGGTTCTGCCGTCGGGCAAACCGCGTACCCAGTAGCTGGCGGATAATCCGTCATCGTTTTCGGCGAACGAAACTGTACCGTCCGGATTTTTGATCGGCACCTGAACATTTTCTGGCGTTTCAACTGCTAGTAAGACCCTCTTTCCAGCTGCGGCAAACGCGCACACCAGCTCCGCTGTAAAAGTGGGGGACTGGACGTTGCCGTGCAGTTCACCCAGAAAAATATAGGGCTTGTTAAATTCGGTCTGGGCGGCAAGAGCTGTCATATCAACGTCTGGAAAATAACAGTCTGGTGCGGCGACCGCTTTCGGAGCAACAGCGAGAAGAAGGCCGGCAATGCTAGCAAAAAGTGACATTTTCATGGTCATTGACCCTATATAAGAATAGGGCTTAAGAAAGCCACTGATATAGTTGCACAATGCCCCAGACCACGCCGACAAAAACGGCGAAGCCACCGAAGCCTTTTAGAAATTCTTTTGAAGCAAAAATTTCGCTAATTGTGCTTGGGTCTGTTGGCGCATCACCGGCTTTGGTGCCTGTATCCGGTTTATTCTCGCTGGTCATTATAGTCCCCCTTGAGTGCACGAAAACTACGCAGTTGGCATAGCTTGTTTAAAGCACTTAAAAGRCGAGCGCTGGACCTGTCAATTGGAAAACACTACACGTTTCCGTCAGGCATAGGGGGCTCAGTTCGGAAAGTCAGGCGGCTGGTAAGCTGGCAGGCAGTTAGAGGGCGGACATAACACCGTTACCACCGCCTTGCCAACGAGCAGGCGGGGGCAAAGCTGTTCCGCGTTTTGAACGCCAATAAGGCTTCCTAATATTTGGCCGCCACCCTCGATCCTGTGGGCATTATTTGTGGTGGCGGGTTTTTGCGTGCTTGTTGGGTTTAGCGAAAGGCGTGCTCACGGTGCCACTTTCAATGTCAACTACGGCGAGACGGTAATTGCTCGTATCTTCGCCGAAAGAATAGGCGATTTTGAGGCTATCCGGAGACCAGCCAACACCGGCGATGCCGAGGCCTTTATACTGGGTCAAAGCAAGGGACTTGCCGTTTTCTAGATTGGTGATGTGCACGTTACGGCCCTCGGTACTGTCGCCTGAAGGGCCATGACTGTAAGCAACCCATTTGCCGTTGGGCGAAAGCATCGGCACGCTGGTTTTTACAGCGGCATCCGCCGGCAACAAGGCATGGTCATTTGTACCGTCGAGGTTGATCTGGTAAATGGCCTGCACGCCGTCCGTTGTGCGGTCAAAGACAATGCTTTTGCCGTCGGCAGAGAACTTCGGGTGGAACTCATTGCCGTCTGTATCCGTAAGCCTGCGAATATCGCCTGTTTCCAGATTTTTGGCGAAGATGTCGGTTAGGAAACCGCTCATGCCTTCGCGCTCAACTTTGCCTTGGTAAACTAGGGTTTTGCCGTCTGGAGACACGGCGGTGTGGCCAATACGCGCATCGGCATGGGTTATCTGTTTGCTCTCCCCTGTGGWGCGGTCCAGCACCCAGGCTTCCCAGTCGCCGCGCATGCTTGGTTGGGCTGATGTGTAGAATATTTTGGTGCCGTCCGCTGAGAACACTGGGTTCGCATTGAAAAATGTATCATGTGTGAGGGGCTTGGTTTTGCCGGTTTTCAAGTTGCCGATCATCAACGTGGTGTGGCGATCCCGGTCACTATACCATTGGTAAAACAGGATTTCCGTACCGTCAGGGGACCACTGSGGGTGGATGTGAGCGTAATTCTCAGTAGCTGAGCCTGCGTTTACGTCTTCTGCAATCGCCGTTCCTGGGGCTGCAAAAGGCGTTGCGGCCACTGCCAAAACAAGGACGGATACCAATCGACGAGCGGATGCATGCATAAAATCCTCCTGGGGTTTTCATCAGCTTTCTTATTAGTGAGGGTCTTTTCGTGCCGCACCCGCTTGATTTGTGAACTGGCATTTCAGCACGTTGAATGGCCCGGCACATGCGCTTTTAGGCGGCAGAGAGGCCTTCCCTGTAACCAAGGTGCCAGGCTGGCGGCTGGGTTGGGCCGCATTGAAACGGTGATGAACCACAACCGACAAACCGGAGCACGGAATTGTTACTTAAGGGCGGCAGRCAGGTTTGCTACTCTACTAGATATGAAACTGCAGTGCCGYCATATCACTTTTCTTATGCTCTTCACCTTTGTGGCGATGATCACAAATGTTGCGGYGCATGCGCAGGCGGCAATGGCGAAAGCYGACGAAATGCCCGTCGCGGCCAGCTGCCATGACAGCGCYATGAAGGAAGCGCAGGAAGCACAGAAAGTTGCTGAACCCTGCGCCCACGATACACTGGTGCCGTGCCAGTATGCAGCAATACTGCAAGGGCTCGGCGGTTATGCACCAAAATCGGAAGACTTTGGCTATAGCGCCGCTCGTATGCAGTCTGTCACCGATTATCTGCACGCGTTGGAACCGGACCCTCCCAAAATTGATGCCCTCTGAAGCGACTAGTATTGCAGCCTTAGTGCTGCGTGTTATCTGACATCAGTGGAGGAACGGTTTATGAAACCTGTTTCCAGTATTTGTGCATCAATTTACGGTGCAGGGCACCATGCCGTGATCGGTGTGAGCCCTTTTAATAGTTACTTTTCCGAAGACCGGTTGGCCGCGCTTTTTACGTGGGCCGATAGCCACTTTGAGGGCTTTCATATTTTTATCCCCGACGAAGCAACTCGCTATACGCTTGAAGCACTTGGTTATGACAGCGCGAAGGCCCGGCGCAAGGCCCGGCGGCAAGCCAATTACCTTATGAATAAAATCGAACGAGCGCTGGATGTGGCGGTGCCGGATTATACCCGGGACCGTATTCTTACCAACGCCGTTCTCGGTAAAAACGACGCCTATATGGGCATGTTGAAAACCGTGGAGCGCCGTTTTGAACGGGATGAGGCTTTCCGAGAAAGCTGCACCAAATGCACAAGATGGGTGTTGGAAAACCAAGCGCAAGAAGACACAGTGATTGACGCAGCTGCGACAAACCTTGCAGTTCGGTATTTCCTTGAGGAACTACCGCTGTTTATGGATAGCGCCAGCATTGTAGGCGCAGCGTCATCGGTGTTCTGCTATCAGAAATGCCCGGAGGCTCTAAAAGGTTTCTATACTGATAGAAGCGGTGCGCTTGTCGCAGGCACTCAGGGATTTATCGAAGTGGATGCTCTTGATTTAGTAGTCGTGTACTCCTAGGGAATAGCGGCGGGAGGCGCACAGTTTGGGCACGCCTCCCGCTTGTTTATTTAGGCATATTCTACCGCGAGCGCAGGATAGTCAGAATATCCTTCTGCGCCTTCCGTATAGAACCGGCTTTGGTCAGCGGCGGCAAGCTCAGCATCCAGTTTGTAGCGCGCCACCAAATCAGGATTGGCGATGAAATTGGCCCCGTAAACCACAGCATCAGCTTCGCCGTTTTCAATGGCCGCATTGCCCGTTTCTTTGTCGTAGCCACCATTGACCAGCAAGGTGCCCGTGTATTTGGCGCGGATTTCTGGCGTTAAGAACCCGATCGTTTCGATGAAGTGATTGGTGCCAGGTAAGGGTTCCAAGAGATGCACATACGCTAAGTTATATTCGTTTAATTTTTCGACGACCTTGCCAAATGTTTCAGACGGTGTGGTGTCACTGATGCCCCAGAATTTGTTGGTCGGGGATAAGCGAATGCCAACTTTTCCCGAGCCAATTTCTGCAACAACCGCTTCAATTACCTCGACCATAAACCGCATGCGGTTTTCGATCGTCCCGCCGTACTCATCGTCGCGCTGGTTCACACCGTCACGGATAAACTGGTCCAAAAGGAAGCCGTTCGCGGCGTGGATCTCAACGCCGTCGAGGCCCGCATCAACTGCGCGTCTGGCAGCGCCCACAAAATCCTGCACGATAGCTTTGATCTCCGGTTTGCTTAAGGGGCGCGGCTCAACAAGGTCTTTGTCTGGCCCTTTGGGTGTAGACATCGCACCGGTAAGTTTCACAGACGAGGACGACACAGGCTGGTCTCCGTTCACAAAATCAGGATGCACTGCGCCGCCCATATGCCATATTTGCACGAATATTCTGCCGTCTTCGGCGTGCACAGCGTCCGCAATATTGGCCCACGATGCCTGCTGCTCGTCGGTGAAAATACCCGGGGCGTTTAACCAACCCATGGTCTGCTGCGATATGGCTGTAGCTTCTGCGATAATTAAGCCTGCAGAGGCGCGCTGCCCGTAATACTCGGCGACAATCTTTTTGGGAACGCCGTTTTCATCAGCGCGGGACCGTGTAAGAGGTGCCATGAAAACCCGATTTTTTAAGGTGTAGTTACCAACAGTGATTGGATCAAATAAGTCGCTCATTTCAATAGTCCCCTTTTATCGGCGCTTGCTGCTGGTGCGGCTTCGTTGCCTGTTCAGGGTATATGTGGGGAGAGAGCCTGTGCATAAAACTATAGAATTATGCAAAGAGCCTGTGCAATAATGCACAGATGAACAATTGGGATGATTTACGGTACTTTCTGGAAATAGCGCGCTGCGGCAGTATCACTGCTGCGGCCAAGGCGCTGGGCGTGGGCAACGCAACGATCATGTTTCGTCACATGCTGCCCAACGCCATGGTCGC
>JAESRJ010000317.1 GCA_016764715.1 Kordiimonadaceae bacterium
ACAGGCTTGCATTATTCATGAAATAGGTATGGGCACTGAACGGCTCCACGCCTTCCTGTCTCTCAATACGTCGATAACTTCCATCCGGCATCATGTTCCAGCTCTGCTCGTTGTCGCGCAAATTGGCAACCATGATCTGATCCAGAATTTGGTCATGAACCGTCGGATTGTTGACAGGTACCAGMWTWTCCNANMYSGSSWRWCMWGWTTNNRCRCGGNNTSYAGYMMGYYGMKGMTNATMMAMWCYKYWSYSKCMCWWRACRRCWMTYCKYCRCCGTTANNCYGNAAAYARYAWATYCGMKSATGTTCCAAAAAWCKSCCCAMSAYCGAMCGMACGCGAATATTYTCSSWCAMMCCTTTGATGCCTGGGCGCAAACAACATATACCGCGGATGACCAAATCAATTTGAACCCCAGACATAGAGGCCTCATAAAGCTTTTCAATAATGCCTGGGTCCAAAAGCGAGTTGAGTTTCGCCCAAATAGCGCCGGTACCGCCCGAACGCGAAATCTCAATCTCCCGATCGATTAACTCCGTCAATGTTTCTCTAATGGAGAATGGCGACAAAATGAGCTTTTCCAGCCCAGCGGGTTCAACATACCCTGTTAGGTAATTGAACATTTTACTGGCGTCTCTTGCAAGGCATTCATCGGCAGTAAAAAACGATAGATCAGTGTATATCTTTGCAGTAACAGGGTGGTAATTTCCGGTTCCGAAGTGAATGTAGGTTTTGAGCTTYTTGTCTTCGCGTCGCACCACCATCGATACTTTTGCATGTGTTTTTAGGTCAATAAAGCCGAATACAACATGCACGCCCGCTCTTTCCAGATCTCTCGCCCACTTAATATTTTGCTCTTCGTCGAAACGGGCCTTGAGTTCAACCACCGCTGTGACCGACTTACCAGCCTCAGCAGCTTCAATCAAAGCAGCAATAATATCAGACTGAGATCCYGCGCGGTATARGGTCTGCTTTATWGCCACAACATTTGGATCAGCTGCAGCTTGGCGCAAAAAACTACGCACCACATCAAAAGATTCGTAAGGGTGATGAACGACAAAGTCTTTGGCAGCGATTGCTTTAAAAATGTTGCCCTCAAAGTCCCTAACCCGCTCAGCTGTGCGCGGCGTATAGGGCGGGAACTTTAAATCCGGCCGGTCATCAATTATCAGCTGACTTACTTCGTTGATACCCAGAATCCCGTCAATTTCCACCACAGCCTTTGCGTCGGCGTCAAGGCGTGCGATCACTAGTTCCCGAAGGGCTACAGGCATTGCTTTATCGACTTTCAGGCGAATAACCCGCCCGCGTCGGCGGCGTTTCAAAGCACTTTCAAAAACTCGTACCAGGTCCTCGGCTTCTTCCTCGATTTCAATATCGCTATCCCGTATGACCCGAAACACGCCACTGCCTTCTACACGGTACCCTGGAAAAAGCTGGCCCAGAAAGAGCTTCAACATAATTTCCACTGAAATGAACCGTGCGGGCCCATCCCCAGGTAAACGCACAAATCGCTCTACATGGTGSGGTACCGGCAACAAAGCGACCATAGGCTTATTATTGGCTTCTCTAACTAGAGATARCGCCATTGTAAAACCCAAGTTTGGTATGAAGGGAAACGGATGCGCTGGATCTACGGCAATGGGTGTTAGCACCGGCAGCACATTTTCAAGAAAGTATGTTTCAACCCAGCCCTTGTCCTGCTTAGAAATGCCTTCTACATCCAACAAAATAATATCGGCGGCTTCCATTTCTCGTCGAATATTTGCCCAAATCCTCTGCTGGGTTTTCATCAAATCATCCGCAAGAGAATTGATTTTCCTGAGCTGTTGGCGCGGTGTAAGCCCATCATCAGACACCACGTCCACGCCCGACTCGATTTGGCCACGTAGCCCAGCCACCCGGACCATATAGAATTCATCAAGGTTAGTGCCTGAGATGGACAAAAAACGGAGYCGTTCCAGCARGGGGTGRTTCCGRTTTTCGGCTTCTTCTAAAACCCTGGTGTTAAATTGCAGCCAGCTCATTTCTCGGTTTAGAAATTTCGCGCCGATAGGAACGTCACTGATAAAAGCAAGAATATCATCAGTCGACTGCACTAGAATCTCCGTATTTCCCGCCATCGCTGCGCCCGGACTATCGCCATCTGCCATGTCTTTACGCCTCTTTTGTTATACTTTGCACTTTAGACAGGTAGTCCAAACTGTGAAGCGCCATTAACTAGGGTGATTATCCGCCAGCTCATAGATTTAGGCAAATCTTTGCTAAATCGCGAGTGATTTTTCGTTTACCTGCCAAAGCAGTACGGTCCATCAAATCAACCAGCGCCACCGTGGCAGAGAAGGAACGTTCAATTCTTGGTAACAGATACTCTATCACTAACGTATCAACTTTGACCTGACGGTCCGAAAAWAGTTTAAGCARAATYGCCGTTAAGAGCTGGTCATCCGGTTCATGCATTTCCCCAACAAACACAGTAGCGARCCTYGACCGCAAATCGGGYAAACCAATATCAAGCCGCGTCGGATGCTGCCGCGATGTCATTAACAAACTACCTGAARCCTCTTTAACCCAGTTAAAAAGGTGAAAGACCTCCTGGTCTGAATAGYGCAGTCGGTCAAYGTCCTCGATAAGGACGGCRCGCCCGGGTGCYAGCGACCGTATACTTTCAAGACCAGAGTATAGCAAAGCGTCRGAAGACGCTGCCCAAGCATGCGCTAAGTGCGTTTTRCCAGAYGCCGGAGGACCAACAATTGCAACCGCATGCTGGGGCCAGTTMGGCCAATYRCAKATCAATTTGTATGCGGCTTCATTCGAACAGGAYACCATGAAGTCTTCGAACGCAAAACTTGGCTCATGCTCAAGATCAAGCGGGATCTGAGAGGTCTTGTTCTTCATTTTTTACGTCACTTATTTCAATTTTTTCGTCAGGGCTTTTAGGTGGGCTAATTTCATAATGCTCTAGATACAGATCAATCCACAGCCTGACYAGCACCGCWATAGTTGCCGCCGCAGGAACCGCAATCAACACGCCTAAGAAGCCCATTACTTCGCCGCCTGCAAAAACCGCAAATAACACCCAAACGGCATGTAGTCCAACACGTTCGCCGACGAAGCGTGGCGTCAAAAACGCYCCTTCAACAATCTGAWCCACAAGGAAAACYAGCGCCACGAAACCAAGCTGGCTAAGATCAAAACCCCACTGGCCGATGCCGACGGCTATTGCAATCAAAGCAGCAAACAACGCCCCAACAAACGGCACGAAGGACATTATTCCAGCAAGAACGCCAAGGATAATCCCGAATTGCAGGCCCACGATTTGCCAGCCAACGGCGTACATAACGCCCATTGTCGCGCTAACAAGCATTTGCCCCCTCACAAAACCTGCCAAAACCTCGTTGATCTTCTTAAACTGCTCACGTACCAGGGCAGCATTGTCTGGTGGCAACCAGCCATTCACCTTGGCTACTAGCAAATCCCAATCCCGCAACAAGTAGAAGGCCACTACAGGTGTAATAAGCAGCAAGGTCATAATATTAAAGATCGCCAACCCGCCCTTGAGGAGACCCGTCGCTGCCTGTTTTACTTTTGCAAAAATCTCTTCAGAGAAAGTAGCTACAACACCGTCAACATCAGAACTACCTTCAAGGCCAAATGTCTCGGATAGGTCGGCTAGCGTTTGGTCTAACCATGGCCGCAAATTCGCTAAAGTTTGAGGCAGCGTCTCTGAAATTGCACTAATYTGCGCTTTYACAATTGGCCAAAAAGCCAGGACCACGCCGATAATWAGAAGGAAAAACATCACCAGCACCAAAGCCGCMGCRATCCCGCGGGGTATTTTCCGTTTTTCAAGTATATCTGCTACTGGGTCAAGAAARTAGGCCACAGCAAGGCCCGCAATGAASGGGAGCAATATACCACGCGTCAAATACACGAAAAGAACCACAAGCAAGCCTGAGCCTATCCATATCCATTTATTCATTTTTTCCCCCTTTTAAACCACTGACCCGTTCGCAAAAGTGCCTTTAGTTCAATTTTGTTGGCGATAGCAATTTCTCATCACCATATTCCGTTAGTGCTAAGCCTGCAAACTTCAGCGCAAGAATTAACTGGTCTATGCGCCCAGTATAGCGAAACCTAATCCTAGTAAAAGGCAGCCCCACCGACAGAATAGTGACATTTTGCACCAAAGTCACATCGGCCATACGGCGTTCAACATCTGCAAGTACTTTGAGGCTTGTCGTCGGTACTAACGCTTCAACTTCACCGCCCGTCCCTGTGTCCACCAACAACCGTTCACGCCACACACTATCAACAACATCCAAAACCTGTTCAAACATCTGCTGCAGCGCCAGACCCTGAGCACCAGGCCCGCTGGCTTGCACTTCTCCACGATCTATTTGTTCATTGTCACTTGAATAGTATTTGTAGGCCAAGGTCCCACCGTTACCTGTTGCGACCCACTCCGATGATACCATCAATAAGGACCGCACGCCGTAATATGCCGCCACTTTGCGGGCACCAGCAACCTGCAAAGATTCCAAGTCTCCGTATGTAACAAGTCGGCGTTCGCGTAGGTCGCCACGCGGGAATACGTATTTCCGTATCCGGTTAAGCCAATCGACAGATGTTCGAGCATTCGCKGCAATCTCGCTTTGCTGCCAGAGATATTCATTAAGACCGTCTTTGTGCGCATGAAACAATACAAGGCCCCTGCCCGTACTCAAGACGTGGGGCACCCCATTTTCGGCTAAGAATCTACTCACTTTTCCTGGCTCAAAACGGACATCAAGCGTTGCTATATAGCGACGGGAAGATGACTGCTCAGAAACCACCTCAATGCCACTTACCAAGGCACGAATTTGCGCTGGCGTTAGCGTAGGCAAAAGGGCCCTGCCCTCTGGCTGGGTAATTTTCAACAACAGTTTTTCGTAGGCTTCGGCTTCGGCCCGTGCCAACGCAGTTTGCTGGGCGTCACTGGCTCGGCGGGATCTAACATCTACTTTAACGGCTTGAATTGTGAACAATCTATCAAGCGATTCGATGGTTTGAGCCGTGGCCTGTTGGCTTATCGCAAAAACGGCAGCCAGCAAAACGAAGGAAACCACGGTTAAAACCAATGATTTAAAAYTATATATCAAACGGTTACGCATAAAGACTTTCATATCAAACAAGCGGCCACTATAACGCCGGGAGAAGCAATTGCGAGAACAATTGCCCTGCTTTTCCTGGGCCCCTCAGCACGCCACAAAGTTGGCTGGCTAATATGCCGATTTTGCGGCAGAACGGAATGAAAACGTGTCGAATTCCTCAAAGTCCTACACCTATAAAGCTGCTGGCGTTGATATAGATGCAGGCGAAGCCCTGGTTGAAAACATCAAACCCCTTGCCGCAAGTACCAAGCGCTCAGGCACAGAAGCAACGCTCGGCGGGTTTGGCGGCCTATTCGATTTAAAGGCTGCAGGTTTCACCGACCCAATCCTCGTTGCCGCAAACGACGGTGTTGGCACCAAGCTTAAAGTCGCGATCGAAGCAGGCATTCACGACACAGTAGGCATCGACCTTGTAGCCATGTGCGTGAACGACCTGGTAGTGCAAGGCGCAGAACCACTCCTGTTTTTAGATTACATGGCCACGGGCAAACTGGACGTGGAACAGATGACAGCCGTTGTTGCCGGTATTGCTGAAGGCTGCAGGCAAGCGGGCTGCGCGCTTATTGGTGGCGAAACCGCGGAAATGCCCAGCATGTATCACGGGGAAGACTATGACCTTGCCGGGTTTAGCGTCGGCGCTGCGGAGCGCGGCACTTTGCTTGACGGTTCAACAGTTGCTGCAGGAGACATCCTTTTAGGGTTGGCGTCTAACGGTACACACTCGAATGGGTATTCCCTTATCCGGCGCATAATTGAAGACAAAGGCTTTGATTATAAAAGCCAAGCGCCTTTTGACGCTGACGTCTCTTTAGGCGAAGCGCTTCTTGCGCCAACAAAAATTTACGTTAAATCAATTTTAGAACTTATTAAAAACGTCGATCTTAAAGCTCTATCACATATTACCGGCGGTGGATTGTTAGAAAACATCCCCCGTGTTATTCCTGAAAATGCTTGTGCACATATCAACCAGTCAAG
>JAESRJ010000368.1 GCA_016764715.1 Kordiimonadaceae bacterium
CATACGTGATTTAGGGACGGCCGTTTAAAGTCCTCTATTTCTTGCAGAACCTTCAACGCCCTTTCATTGGTGAGTACAAGCGGCGTCTCAAAAGAAAGGCTCGGGATAGCGTCAGGGCGGCGGGGTACTTCTATTTTCCTCTCTATCATCTGCAGTTCCACAATCGGCTCTACAGGTGATCTCTGAAAGACGCCGCATGCGCTCGTTAATCCCGCGACGAATAGCGCGCTCAAGAACTTTAGGCCGTTTCTCTGCAGCATTTTGTAAGGCTCCTAGCCGTTTTTGTAAGTGAAGGTTGGCGGCGTCTCTTTCTTTCAAGCTCGCCGCGTATACTAGATCAAGCGCCGCCCTATTGGTTGCAGCCAACGCCGCATCACTAGCGAGCTTCAAAGCCTTAGCCGCATTATCATTGGCTAACTTCGTTGCTTTATCTGCGCGGGTGGTTTCCTTCTCCAGAGAAGTYTTTGTATTGGCGTGCTGGTACTTCTCATAGAAAAGCGYGGMACTTAACCCAAGGCACGCCACCAGGCCAAGGCCTGCCAGGCCAAAGCCTAGCTTGCCCGCAGCTAACCCGAACAAAACAGCATACTTTCGCGGGTGTGAATATCGCCTTTAGTGAACTTCTCACCGTCCGCATCAAAGGCAATGGTTAGGCATTCACGGCGGTTATTGTCGCCACGGCTATGGCTAACATGCACCCACTCTATTACCTTGCCGGTTTTGCCACTTATCCGGCTTTCATAAATGAGCTGATCAAAATCAACTTGGTCGCTGTAACGAATAGCCTTAGCGGCGTCATACGCGGGTACGCTTTTTATAATGAAGTCGGCGGCCTCACCCATTGTATGCTGGCTATTCGGCGCRCCGCCAATCAAGCGGTTYAACGTGCAACAGCGGAAGCCGCTTGTAATGATTACAGGACGGCCGAAGCTATCCCTAATYGGTTCAAGGACGTTGAGGCAGAGCGCCTTTAAATTAGCAAGGTCGCATTCTTCACGCGGAACGTTGTTTAAGCCTTTGCCTTTAGCAACCGCACTGGCCACCATTTCACTAAGGACAAAATGCGGTGAAAGCCGCGTATTAAGAGCCGGTTCAATCATCCGGTTTACCTTTCCAAATCTTAATTAATTTCATGATGTTATCAGCGCTAAAGCGCTCTGTCGGAATGAGCATTAAGCCCACAAAAGCCACGAAGCCCCACGCCGCGGCAGTGTCCGCGCTATCAGTAGCTAAATGTATAGATTTCCATATGACGGCCGCCACAAAGACCAATGCCGCCACGATCAGAACACGTCGGAAACTCATGGCGGCGGCTCCTGGGAGCGTCTTTTTGAAAGTCGGAGCTCATGCATTTGCTGCTTGCGCCGGTTATCTAGTTTTCTGGAGTGAAGCGCCGCAAACATCATTACGAACGCCGGCAATAGAGCTAGAATTTCAGTGTTTTGCGCCACCCACCCATACAACCCACCAAGAAACGAAAGTATGTATGTCCAAAACTGGCTAGTTTTCTCGTTAATCAAAACAAAATCCGATCCAAAGAAGCCACAGTGGTGGCGGTTGTGGTTAAAATTTCCGTTCTAGTGGTGGCGGCATCAATCTGAGCTTTTGCTGCAAGTCGAAGCGGTTCAACCACAAGGGATGCACTGAAAATCTTAGAAGCTGCGGCGGCGGGCTTTGCCTCGATGGCCGTTGCAACATCCTGCAGCGTGGCACCCGTGATACCCACCTCGCCTAATAGGCTTGGGTAGTCACTGGGTACTGGGTTTGCAGCAGCCAAATAAGAAACGGCTTCCTTATGTTTCAACGGGTGCAGAACGCTGCCGATAAGGCCGCCTTGAATGAGTGATTGGTACAAGGCTTCGGCAGCCGTATCGATTTGCCCTTTAGCTGCTGTGCGCTCGGCAGTGAAGACACCTGGTACAAACGTGCGGGAGACAGCGTCCCATTCGCTCAGGTCGCGCCTTGCGTCTGGCGCWGTAACCGTATCTTTGCCSGTGAGGTCAACGCCGTCAAAGCTCGATACGATTTGCTCAAGTGCCCCAGTTTCTGTGTCAAAAATTGCTATCATGAGAAGGTCGCCTTAAATACTGGTATTGCGTTACCTGACAGTAAGCTGGCGCCATTCTTTTTGGACATCAGGCGAAACTCCCAGCTTTCAGTAACCGTCGGGCCAGAGAAGCTGTGAATGTGCGAAAGAACGCTCGGCACTTCGAAAAACTGGCTGTAAAAGCCACCGTCGCTGGTGGCAACACCGCCCACGTCGGTCCAAGCGCCGCCCGGCTCTTTATATTGAAATTTGGCGCTAAGCTTATCGATGGTGGCTGTCGGCTCATGCGTCATAAACGCCTCTAACTCTACCGTGCCGCCTGCGCTCATATAAAGAGTGATCGGGCCGGATGAGACGCCGTAGCTGGTAGAATTGACGATGACCGGCGCGGCACCGTTTGCCGTGGTGGCCGCCGAGCCATCCATATTTTTAGAAATGGTAACCCGCACGGTTAGGGTTATGCCGCCGTAGGCAACATCAACGTCGACGTAGCCGCTATCTGCAAATAGCGACGTAACCGTGATTAGACCGACCGACGATACAGTTGCGCCGCAATTGGTAGGCGTCAGGGAATAGATGGCCGAAGAAGCTACATTTGTTGTGCCTGAAAAAAGCGCAATTTGAGACGTGGCGGGTAATTCGCCAGATTTCACAGTGCCCGCAGAGGTAGCCGCAATTGAAAGTGCTGCGGGTGTTGTTGTGATGGTGAGGCCGTTAAGGCCAGGATCGCCGGGGTCCCCAGGGTCGCCGGGATCGCCGGGATCACCAGGCGGGCCAGGGCCGCCAGGGTCGCCGGGATCACCAGGGTCGCCAGGATCACCCTGAATGTTGGTACGGACGGTCCAGGCGCCGGAGGCTTTAACATAAATGGTGTTTGCGCCTTCGCGCAGATACAGGTCGCCGTTGGTGCCTAAGCTGGCTGCAGGAACGCTCGTTCCAGAGAACCAGCGGTCGCCGTCCGTGCCCGAGATATTGCCCTGCAACAACCAGGTCGACGTGCCGGTCTTCTCGTAAACATCGCCCGAAGCGCTATCGATGTAAATATCATTGACGGCACCAAGACCACCCGTAGGCGCACCGGTGCCCGTCAAAGCACTAAATCCGTCTGAGCCAGCCGCACCGGGAGCGCCCTGAATGTTGGTACTAAAGACCCAAGCGCCGCTGACTTTTTGGTATACCTGATTGGTAACTGTATCCAGATACAGGTCGCCGTCACTATGGTCGGCATTATCCGGGACACCGGCGCCAGAGAACCAGCGGTCGCCRTCCGTGCCCGAGATATTGCCCTGCAGTGTCCAGGTCGACGTGCCGGTCTTCTCGTAAACGTTTCCACTGCCGGCGCCGTCTTCGAGATCAATATACCGCCAACCAATTTGGCCGTATGAAGATGCCGGCGCGCCTTCGCCCGAAGTAAAGGGCAATTGTCCAACCTGCGCCGCAAGATTTATAGCCGCCGCGCTTTCATTAGAAACGATGCCAAGACGGTTCCGGTATTCGACCTTTACGTCGTATGTTTCATTGTCCACCAGGTTTGGTATCAGGTGGCTAGTTTGGAAATCAGGCAGCCGCGCTACGCTGTCATAAACTTCGTCGGCTTGGAGCTTCCAACTTACATAAATCTCATCAAGGCCAGCAACATTCTCGGGATCGTCCCAGCGCACGAGAACACTTGTCCGCGGAATGCCGCCAAAACTTTCCTGGGCTACCTCGGTAAGGTTCAATCCTACCACAGCCGGCGGCGTTTCAAATARCGTGGGGCTGGCGCTCGTATTGTTTAGCGGTTCCTGATCAACGCCCGGCTGTCCGTAAACGGTCGCGTCATAATCCACAAGCGCTAAGGTAACATCAAGTGTGGCGCTGATTTGTACGTTCTCGACGATAAACCACCGCTGATTAAAACCGTGCTGTTCGTATGTCATAGCGATAACGTCRCCAGGCTCAAGAACAAGCGCCTCGGGTGCCATTTTCACGCTGTTAATTCTAAGTGGAATACGGGACTTTCGAACGCTATATTCGGCGTAAGCTTGGGCCCTGTAAAAATCCGTTATCGTCTCGGCTTTAATGCTGGTGTGCAGTTCTTCGCCGTTGTCCTCTGCCAGGAAACTAGCATAGTCAGCACTGTCCAGCGCAGGCCAAGACACAGTATCGTTTTCATGTTGTTTATTGGCGTTAGCGAACTCTATTGTTACTCGATTTAACCGTTTATCGCGCACGCCAGTTGCAATGGACCACCCGCCCATGATTGTATCTTCATCATAGTAAGCCACGGGCTCGGCTACGGCGTCTTCAAGTATTAGTTTATGCTTGCCGTTTGAGAATGGCAGGAACCAGCCGTTGCCCTCAAGCAAGAATTTGGCGTTTTCGAGAACAGACTTTTTCGGGTCTAAAACAGCGTCACAAGTCCAACGCGGTTGTGTTGTCTCAAAGTCCCCCTGTTCTGGGCGGTAGTTAAAAAACCGTTCATCAATACCGATGGTTCCAGAAAGGCCCCCGCGTTCATCATAATCATCAACCACAGCGCCCGTAAAATTGAACAACGGCAGCGGTATCGTCATGGGTGTGTCGCACTTATCGGCTGCAGTTATAAACGAAGGTAGGTCAATTTCACTTAGTGGCGTGTTAAGGCCATATGCTGCAGTGAGGTAATTCAGAAACACCAACACCCTGTTATTGGAATAGGTCCATGTGTCTGCGTCGTCCGGGTCTTGTGCTGTTCGAGGGTCCCAAAYCCGAAGGCCTTTTATATCGGCCTCGGTACGCGGGWCGTTGGTAAACTGCGGTTTTTTCTTCGAGGTATAGAAGCGGTTATAGCTGTATGCGACACCGCACCCCATGTGCGAGGCATCCCACTTGCCCGCCGCGGAGCGTAGCGTTGTGCATGCGSTTTGGGTTAAWGTGCCACGATAWGAAAGMGCGCGGAAGTACGGCCGGCCATTAAACCTTGATGCAAAATAGCTGTCGCCGTCTACCCAAAACCGTTCTATCGATTCAATCGGTCCCTGCCCCCATACATCGATACGGTGCAGATAGTCGAAGCGCTTGCGGACTTCCTCAAATTCACTATTTGGGTCCGGGTCAAAAACTTGGTCGGCATTCGTGGAACCAAGCGGCGCGTTACTACGCGATACATGCTTAAATACGGTTATTGCTGCAGCCTTACGCGTACCGTAAATAACCGGCAACCCCTCCGAAGCGGACGCCTTACTAATATCAATCCGCCGTGAGCCACCAGCGGCACCGCCTAGCAGAAAGTTGAATAATCCACTGAATAAGCCCATTACTCCTCAGCTCCCCAACCCAAATGGTCGCGGCGCTCGTGCGCAAACTCAAAGAAGTTGTCTCCCGCGTGTCGGTCAAGCTGACTATTGGCACTTGTGAAGCGACCGGCTGTTTGGTTTGGTTTGGAGAAGGTGCCCGCCACCTTGATTGTCACCACGTTTTCAGTGTTTTCCTTATAGTCTGTAGCGTGCAACGTCCCCTGGTACATGCCTATGGCCGCGCCTGATATCACTGCGCCGACACTATCAAGTAGTACCAGGCTTACACTGCATATCTGGCCTGTAAGGTTTGAAGCGGTGAGCGCTTGGAAAAGGGCCATATCCTCATTAGCAAAAGCCAACGTAATATCGTGCCGCTTCATGTCCATTTCACGCCGAATAGTTGGCAGCTTCAACAAGCCACCGCCTGCCAGATAGGTCTTGCCACCAAGCGTAATATCGGTTTCAAAATCGGTAAAATACAGCCCGCCGGGTATCTCTACCAGCCACGCGTGATTAATGGTCGTGCTTTTCAAAGCAGCCAAAAGGGAACCGGGAAGTGCTAGCATTACAGGCGTTCCGTTACTTCTATTTGAATATTAACAAGGCCGCGTTTGTCTATTTTCATGGCCTGTACGTCATTAACGAGCGAGCAAAAAAGGAACACGTCGGTAGTGTTCACGGTGCCGCCGGCAAACCGTGCAAGCGGGTAAATCTCAAGCGGCGCAAGGTCGATGATTTCATGCATTTTGGTATCGTTACTAACATTGCAATAGTTGCCGAGTTTCAGCCCTGTAGCTCCGG
>JAESRJ010000318.1 GCA_016764715.1 Kordiimonadaceae bacterium
TAAAAGCTGCAGATGAATTTGAGGCGAAAGGCCTAAGCTGCACTGTGGCGGACGCTCGTTTCGCTAAACCGCTTGATATTGAAATGATCAGAAAACTTGCTCTTGAACATGATGTTCTTATCACCATCGAAGAAGGGGCAATTGGCGGTTTTGGTAGCCATGTTCTTGAATATCTTTCTAATGAAGGATTGATGGAGCAAGGGCTTARRRTGMRGAYRKKMAMMWWSSSTRMKRKMWYTMWYRMTCWKWMKRKYSCTRWYRWMRKSKMWRRMSMWGCAGGCCTAATGGCTGCCGAAACACTTATTGCGGCTGGCCACAAACCAGTGATATTTGAGGCGATGCCAACTGCAGGGCGTAAATTTTTGATGGCGGGAAAATCCGGCCTCAACCTTACGCACAGCGAAGATATTGATGCGTTTAYCAAACGGTTCGGCGCGCGCGAAGAACAAATAGCAACTGCCCTTGCAGCCTTTTCACCCACTGATATCCGGGCTTGGGCTAACRGCCTTGGYGGCGAAACTTTTGTTGGCTCGTCCGGGCGCATTTTCCCAAAAGCCTTTAAGGCTTCACCCTTGCTGCGAGCGTGGCTTAAAAAACTGGGTGACGGCGGCGCTGAGCTTCTTACCCGACACAAATGGGTTGGCTGGCAAAAAGATGGCACTTTGACATTTGATACTCCTGACGGACCTATCTCCGTTTCAGCCCAAGCCACGGTCCTCGCACTAGGCGGCACCAGCTGGCCTAAATTAGGGTCAGACGGAAACTGGTGCGCCGCACTTGCCGACAAGTCCGTCGATATTGTTGATTTCAAACCCAGTAATTGCGGCCTAAATTATGCCTGGAGCCCTTATTTCAAAGAGCATTTCGCTGGAGGCCCCGTAAAAGGTRTCACCCTGAAAGTTGGTGATAAAACTGTTAAAGGTGATTTCGTAATTTCAGGTTACGGCATGGAAGGCAGTGCGATCTATACGGTTTCCGCTGATGTGCGGAACCAGATTGAGAGCACCGGCAAAGCGGAAYTTGAAATAGACCTTACGCCCGACCGTTCTTTGGAAAGAATTACCCAGGCACTTGCCAAGCCAAAGGGTAAGAAATCTATGGCAACGCACATTAAGCGCGCCACCGGGCTCATAGGCGTGAAGGCCAATCTAGTACGAGAATGCCTGCCCCAACGTGCATTCAACGACTCTACAAAGCTAGCTCAGGCGGTAAAAGCTCTGCGCATCGCCGTCACTTCTGTCCGCCCCATTGAAGAAGCCATCAGCGTCGCTGGCGGTGTGGCTTTTGGTAGTCTCAACGCTCATCTAATGCTCACCGACATACCTGGTACGTTTTGCGCCGGTGAAATGCTGGATTGGGACGCTCCTACCGGCGGCTATCTGCTCAGCGCTTGTTTTGCTCAAGGTAAGCAGGCCGGGACCGGCGCATCGGATTGGTTGCAACAGCAATCCTAAATAGTTGCCTCTATTGCGGGCGGATTGTAAGTTTTCGCAAATGTTCTGCTCACATTTTTAATAAATGTTAACCGCAGTGTGCGACTCTGTTATAGTTAACAAATACCACCACCAGTTTACGCCGAAGTTCAGAACCTGAAACCAGCACGGCGTCTGAAACAACACGTGGCAATACCACAGGTTCTTACCGGCAACACACGCCGGACTATACTGAATACCGGGGAGGAGACCGGACCATTTCTGGCGCACGGCAGTTTATGCCAACCCTTTGCTGTGCCTAGTCAACACACGTTCGGTCGACAAGTAAGGATTGAGTTTGAGATAAAAGCGGGCTGCAGACAAGGTAGGAGGTTAGTAATGACGGGTAAGAAAACGTCCTTTGCGGATCTGATTAGCAAAGACAGRAAAAACCGGACCGAAGMGGATTGGTCGGGSACTTATTTAGATTATCTTGAATTGCTGCGAAAAAAACCTGAGCTCCCAGTCCTTGCCCACCGCCGCATATACGATGCGCTAATAGCTGAAGGCAAAACAACCCTCACTGCGGAGAACGATTCCAGCATCGGCCGCTTGTTCGGGGAAGAAGGCGTTACAGTTTATAACGCGTTTAAGGACCTATTTTTCGGCATCGAACCTGTCATCGAAAAAATAGTCAGCTATTATCACGCGGCTGCCCTTAAGGGCGAAGAGAGCCGCCAGGTGCTTTATCTGATGGGCCCGGTCGGTGCCGGCAAATCTAGTTTAGTTGAACACGTGCAAACACTCCTGGAGCGATCACCGCCCATGATGGCGATTGAAGGCTGCCCGTTGCATGAGGAACCGCTACACTTAACGCCCCGCCACTTGCGCGGCGAGTTTGAAAAAATGCTCGGTGTTCATATTGAAGGCGACTTGTGCCCCGTTTGCCGCCACAGGCTAAAAACAGAATTTGGCGGGAAATACGAAGAAATGGGCGTGGTAACCGTTCGGGTTTCCAAACGCGCGAGGCGCGGCATCGCAGTTGTTCCACCCGTTGATCCCAACAATCAGGATACTTCCGTGCTGATTGGCTCAGAGGACATTTCCAAACTGGATAAATATTCAGAAAGCGATCCCCGCGTGCTTGATCTCGGCGGTGCTTTTAATGTTGGCAACCGCGGCATGGTGGAATTTATCGAAGTGTTCAAAAACGAAATCGAATATCTGCACACTATGATCACAGCCACGCAGGAAAAAGTAGTCCCGGCCCCTGGTCGGCACGGCATGATCTATGTAGATTGCTCGATCCTCGCCCACTCCAACGAAGCCGAGTGGAGAAAATTCAAATCGGAGCACACCAACGAGGCCATTCTTGACCGGATTGTTGTCGTGAAAGTTCCCTATAACCTTCGCCTATCTGAAGAAGTAAAAATCTATAAGAAGATACTTGGCTACTCCGGCTTTGAAGGCAACATCGCACCGCACACGCTTGAAATTGCCGCCATGTTTGCCATTCTCTCCCGGCTTGAGCCAAGCAATAAATGTGACCTAATGACGAAGCTGCATCTCTATAACGGTGATGAAGTCATGGAAAAGGGCCGCACAAAGCGCATCGACCTGCAGGAACTACGCGGGGACGCTGGCTATGAAGGCTTATCGGGCATTTCCACGCGCTTCATTGTGAAAGCCATTGATAATGCCCTAACGAAAAGCCCTGAAGGCATCACGCCCATTCATATCCGCGAAGTGCTGATTGATATGGTTAAAGAAGCGGACTTTGCAGAAGACAAAACCAATAAGCTGCTTGGGTTCCTAAAGGACACCATACACAAAGCCTATTTGGAGATTTTGGAACAAGAGATCACCAAAGCATTCGTGCATGCTTACGAAGAGCAAGCTGAAACCTTATTCCAGAATTATCTGGACCACGCAGAAGCTTATGTGAACAAAACCAAGGTTAGGGACAGAAACACCAAAGAAGACCTTGAGCCAGATGAAAGCTTCCTCAAATCTATTGAAGAGCAAATTGCTGTGGTGGGGTCTGCGTGTCAGGGCTTCCGGCAAGAGGTAATTGCTTTCCTGTGGTCAGCGGCACGGCGCAAGGAAACCATTACTTATATTTCATACGCTCCACTGAAAGATGCCATTGAACGGCGGCTAACCAGCAGTGTCCGGGATATTTCGCGCATTGTCACGGCATCCCGCACCCGCGACGAAGACCAGCGCGACAAATACGATACGCTGATTGAAGACCTTATCAGCCTTGGCTACACGCCTCATTCTGCTGATATTGTGCTGAAGTATGCAGCCAATAATCTCTGGAAGGATTAAGGGGGAAAATATGGCACAGCCCCGAGCGATATTCCGGGATTATCAGTCACAAGAGGCGCTGCGGTCTGACCGCTCTGCAGGTGACCGTGCACGGCACCGCTACAAAGTCCGGGAAGC
Source organism: Kordiimonadaceae bacterium (assembly GCA_016764715.1). Classification (GTDB taxonomy): domain Bacteria; phylum Pseudomonadota; class Alphaproteobacteria; order Sphingomonadales; family Kordiimonadaceae; genus Kordiimonas. The sequence continues at coordinate 3,861 of JAESRJ010000318.1, forward strand.
CATTCGCGACAACATTGCTGATATCGTTGCCGAGCAGCCTATCATCGGCCGTTCGGGTGATACTATCATCAAAATCCCGGTTCGCGGCATCAAAGAATACCGCTTCACCTACGGCAAAGGCGAAGGACAGGGAAAAGGTGACGGCAAAGACGGTGACGGGACGGGCCAGGAACGTGCGGCAAGCGGAGACGGCAGCACTGAAGAAGGCCAAATTGTCGGCAAAAAGGACGAGCAAGGCAAAAAGCCCGGCGGCGAAGGCGGCGATGAAGAAGGCGTTGATTATTACGAAACTGAGATCATGCTGGAAGAGCTTGTCCAGATCATGTTCGAAGACCTTGAACTGCCAGATATGGAGCGCCGCCGCATGCGCGAGACCTTGTCCGAACGGAACCTGAAACGTGCAGGCATCCAACGCGCGGGCACGCCGGCAACGCTTGATAAAAAGAAGACACTGCGGACCCTGATCCGCAGGCGGCTGGCGGTTGGTGCGTCGCTTGAAAATGGTGATCCACCGCCGCTTCGTCGCGAGGACTTGCGCTACAGGCGCCGTAAACCCAAGATCATGAAGGAAAGTAACGCCGCCGTAATCTGCATTATGGATACATCGGGCTCGATGGATACGACCAAGAAGTACCTGGCGCGCAGTTTCTTTTTCCTGCTGTACCAGTTTGTTAAAAGCCGGTACCGGTCGGTTGAGGTTGCGTTTGTTTCGCACCACACTGTTGCTAAGGAAGTAACAGAACAMGAGTTTTTYCATAARGGSGAAAGCGGCGGCACKATGATCAGYTCGGGCTAYAARCGCGCGCTTGARATCATCGAAGAACGCTAYCACCCYGATGTWTGGAACMTYTATGCYTTCCACGGYTCRGACGGMGATAAYTTCAATTCYGAYAAYRRCGACATGATCAAATACGCAAAAGAGCTGTGCGAAAAATGTAACCTGTTCGGGTACGGCGAGATCAAACCTTACGGCTCAGGCCTTGTGAAACTGTTCGAGAAAAACCTACCAGCCAAGAACTTTATGGCGGTCAAATTTGACGGCAAAGAAGATGTTTGGCCTGCATTCCGGGATTTACTGAAAAAGGAGAGGCCAACGGGCAGACCACTGCTTGACGATGCGGTAGACCATAAGGAGGCCGCGGATGTCTGAAGAAGCCCTCTTCACGCCGTCTTTCGACGGTTCGCAAGCCGACAGCTCCTCCTGGACCATGGCAGAACTGGTAGAATGGGAAGAAAAAATCCGGGTTTACGTGGATGCGTTTGGGCTCGACTGCTTCGAACAGGAATTCGAAGTCTGCGACCACGAACAAATGATCGGCTTCATGGCCTATCACGGCATGCCTGCTCATTACCCGCACTGGTCANTTGGTAAAAGTTTCGAGCAGCARAAAACACATTATGACCTGCAGTTAAGCGGYTTGCCKTACGAAATGGTGATCAATTCAGCGCCGTCTGTTGCTTACTTGATGCGAGGCAATAGCCTGTGCTTGCAGATTTTAACCATGGCGCACGTGTACGGCCACAACGATTTCTTCAAAAATAATTTCACTTTTCGCCATACCGACCCTGAAGGGCTTCTGTCGCGCATTAACGTGCACGGCAACCGGATCAGGAGTTATATCGCAGACCCTTCCATCGGTATCGACAAAGTAGAACCAGTTCTTGACGCCTGCCATGCCTTGTCCCTGCAAGTAAACCGCAACCCTTCTGTGAAACGCCTAACCCGCGAGCAACAAGAAGATCGTCTAATTGAGGAAGCCARCAAAGAGCCAAAGATCAGCGATAGCGCACTCGCCAAGGAACTAAAAAAGCCCTTACTCCAGGCAGAGGACGATTTGTTGGTGTTGTTGCAAGAACATGCGCCCGACCTGAAAGACTGGGAACGCGATGTTATCAACATTGCCCATCAGGAAGCCATGTATTTCCTGCCGCAAATCGAAACGAAAATAATCAACGAAGGCTGGGCCAGCTTCTGGCATCACCAGATTATGAGCTCGCTTGATCTTCCGCCCGGCGTCCGTATGGAATTTATGGTTCGGCATAACCAAGTGATCTGCCCTCAACCCGGCACGATCAACCCTTACCACCTTGGCTTCATGACATGGCGCAAAATAGCAAAACAGGCGCTCGGCATGAGTGACCAAGACGGACAATCCTCCGGCAATAATGACACCGACTATGCCTTTTTGATCAGAGTTCATGGATTATCTTTCTGATTTACTGTATCAAAAC